>JAOAIL010000004.1:43856-81635 GCA_026414725.1 bacterium | reverse complement strand
ATCTTGAAATATTCAAAGCCAGGTGAACTGGTATTAGATTATTTCTGTGGTGCAGGAACAACTGCTATTGAGTGTAAGATTTCAGGAAGAAGGTGCATTGGTATAGACATAAATAAAGAGGCGATTGAACTGGCAAAAAGAAATGTATCTTTTAGTATAGAAAAACAAGAACTATCTCTATGGAGAGAAAAAGAACAGGTTGAAAGTTATGAACCAGAATTGTTTGTAGGAGATGCAAGAAATCTGTCCTTTTTGAACAATAATTCTGTAGATTTAATCTGCGCTCATCCACCCTATGCTAATGTGATCCATTATACGAATTCAACAGAAGGAGACCTTTCATTTTTAGAAGTAGATGACTTTTTGATAGAAATGTCAAAAGTTGCAAAAGAGAGTTTCAGGGTGCTAAAAAGAGGACGGCAGTGTGCTATTTTAATTGGAGACCTCCGTAAGAGAAAACATGTTATTCCACTAGGGTTCAAACTTATAGACGTTTATCTAAATGCAGGGTTTAAGTTGAGAGAACTTATTATCAAGAGGCAACATAACTGTAAGACAACAGGTTTCTGGTATAAAAATAGTATAAAATACAACTTTTTACTTCTGGCACATGAGTATTTGCTTGTTTTTGAAAAGCCCATGTCTATAAGTATAAAAGGAATAAAAGAACAGGAGATAAAATACAATACTATTTCCTATATACCAACAAATGTCCGGATAAAAAGAAAATCAGATGGACTTGAAAGTACCACCGTCTGGTTATTTCCTGAAAAAAAATTTGAAGAGAAATTGAATAAAAATGTTGTTAAGAGATATTCACGAGGTAATAATTATTCTATAATAACCCTTGTTTCCGGTAGGAATGTCAATCAGGTTAGAGGGCATAATAGACAAAAAGAGAAAGATCTGCTTTTCATAAAATCTCATTTTTTAGAAAATATTACTCCTTTTCTTTCAGCATTTGAAGGATATCTTCAGAGGATAAAGGAGATTGTGGAAAAGAAAATGGTTTTTTTAAAGAATCAGGGATTTCTGGTAGTTCAGACAAGAGATGTAAGGATTGGTGGATATATAGAGCCACTTGGGAAAAAAATTATAGATATTTTGTCAAATAATAAGAATTTATATCTTAAAGAAGTAGTTGTTGTAGCAGAAGAAGGAGTAAATTTCAAAACCCAGGATTTTAAAGAATATCTAAAAATAGCTCATCACTACCTGCTTGTTTATGAGGTGAAAAAATGAGCAGATTTTTCAGTTTCTGGAGAACAATCTATTACTATATAAGAGTTGCTTATAAAATGTGGAAGGTACATCGTTTTCAAGAGGACGATATTATATATACAACCACAACTAATATCCAAATTGAAGTTTATCCCGGGAAGAAGCCCGAATCTCCTCACGATTTCATTGTACGATTTAAAGAACCTAATAAACGAAGACGTACACCTGCACATATACATTTAATTGTGGAGATGTATGTTAAGTATGCGTATAATCCACATCTTACTTTAAAACTGAAGGAACATATTATAACAATGTTAAACTCAGTAAAGCCTGTAGATAAATTCCCACCCACTCTGCAATTTTTTAAACCAGACCATGTTGAATTATTTAAAGATTTAGATAGGGTCGGAGAATTTACTGTAGAATTTCTTCTGGTTGTTACAGAATTGATGGCTATACAGGAGAAAACGAACTATCCAGAAGGGTCTTTAACCGAAAATCTTTATAAAGATTTTGGAACAAAGGATAGGTTTTCAGTTATCCAGAAGGCAGTTTTGAAAAGGTTAAGGTAAGACTAAACCAGAAGGGAGGGAAGAAAATGATACAGATAAGGCGGGCAATAATGAGTGTTTCTGATAAGAGTGGTATTGTGGAACTTGCAGGGTTTTTAAGTGAAAAAGGAGTGGAAATTCTATCCACAGGCGGGACAGCAAAGACATTAAGGGAAAACGGGATTAAAGTTATGGATGTCTCTGACTTTACAGGTTTCCCTGAAATCCTTGATGGAAGGGTAAAAACACTACATCCTAAAATATATGGTGGACTGCTTGCTATAAGAGACAACAAAGAACATCAGAGGCAGATGAAGGAAAACAATCTCGTCCCCATAGACCTTATTGTATGTAATCTCTACCCCTTTGAGGCGACACTGAAAAAAGGCGCATCCCATGAGGAGATTATTGAAAACATAGATATAGGTGGACCCACAATGATCCGTGCTGCTTCAAAAAATTATAAATATGTCTGTGTCCTCGTTAAACCGGAGATGTATAAGGAGTTTATGGAGGAGATGAAGAAAAACAATGGC
This sequence comes from bacterium, assembly GCA_026414725.1. Classification (NCBI taxonomy): domain Bacteria; species bacterium. Next base: position 79,324 of record JAOAIL010000004.1, on the reverse strand, counting down.
TGTGTGAGTGAAGAGTTTTCTTTCAGGTGTGCCAGAGAGGTATTCAGACATACATCTGCCTATGACTTTGCAATCTCTTCATATTTCTCAAAGAAAGTAGAAGGGGAAAAAATTCTTCCAGATGAGATGGACATACGGCTTATAAAGGCACAGAACTTAAGATATGGAGAGAACCCGCATCAATTAGCCAGCTGGTACAGGTTTTCTGATAAAGAATTTCCACGCCAGCAGTTTCAGGGTAAGGAACTTTCTTTTAACAACCTTCTTGATATGGAGTCAGCATATATTCTCGTAAATCAGTTTTCTGTCCCTGCCTGTGTGATTGTAAAGCATAACAATCCCTGCGGTGTGGCTACTGGTAAGGATATACTGGTCTCTTACGAAAAGGCGCTTGAGACAGACCCTTTGAGTGCCTTTGGCGGGATTATCGGTTTTAATAGAAAAGTGGAAAAGGAGGTTGCAGAAAAGATAACTGAAAAATTCTATGAGGTTATTATTGCGCCTGACTATGATGAAGATGCACTTGCTATATTTAAGAAAAAAGAGAACTTACGAATAATAAAAAGTCCAGCAGATATAACATTAAAATATGACTTTAAAACCCTCAATGACGGATTTCTTGTTCAGACACCGGATGATAAGGAATATGAGAAACTTGAGGTTGTGACAGAGAGAGCACCTGATGATAAAGAGATGTCTGCTTTAAAATTTGGATGGACTGTATGTAAGTTTGTTAAGTCCAATACAATAGTAATTGCTACAGAAGGACAGACAGTGGGTATAGGTGCAGGACAGATGTCAAGGTATGACTCTGCCAGAGTTGCCGTGATGAAGATGAAGGACAACTTTAAGAAAGAGATAAAACCACTGGTAGTTGCGTCAGATGCATTCTTCCCTTTCTCTGACAGTATAGATGTTTTAAGAGAAGCAGGTATAAGTGCTATCATACAGCCAGGCGGTGCATTGAAAGATAAAGAGGTGATAGATACCTGTAATAAATATGGAATTGCTATGGTATTTACAGGTATGAGACACTTCAGGCACTGACAATTGATGAAGACAGAGGTACGGCTTTTCGGATGGGCAGTTGTAGGGCTGGTGGCGGGTATTTACTTTTTCTTTACCGGTTTTAGGAAGTTATGGGCAAAACGGCTCATCCAGAATATTCCCACCTCAAAAATTCGTTCCATAGCGATGGGGCTTGTTGAAGTTAATGGTATTGCACTTCCTGATGTCTTACTTACAGGTCCTTATACAAAAATGCCCTGTGTCTTTTACCATATCCTCGTGGAACGACTTGTAAGGACAGAGAAGTCAACATACTGGGTTAAGGAACTTGAGGTAAAGACAGATATACCTTTTTTTGTTCAGGATGATACAGGGACTGTGATGATAGACCCTTCTGATGCAGAAACAGACCTTCCTTTAAGATATTCAAATATGGAAGGAGGAAGGATATACAGGGAATGGAATATAATGGAAAAGGAACCCATTTATGTATTAGGCACAGCAAAACGACTTGAAGGTATAGAGGAAAAAATTCAGGAAGAGGTTGAAACGAGGATAAGAAAGATTATAGAAAACCCTGATGAAAAGATAAAATTAGACACAAACAAGGATATGTGGATAGATGAGGAAGAATGGAGGAAGGCACGGGAGAGGATAAAGGAGCAGGTAAGAAATGACTTTGAAGGGGTGGAAGATAATCTGAAGAAAAGCAGTCATAATATACCAGACCATCTTCAAAATATAGTTATAGGAAAGGGAGAACTGGATAAGCACTTTCTTATATCAAACAAGAGCGAGAAAGAACTCGTTGAGGGTTATAAATACATTGTATTTTTCAGTATCTTTGGAGGAACTGTACTTTCACTGGTATGTTTGAGAATTGCACTTTCTTATATCTTTAAGTTTTTTATAAAATGAGTGAACCGTACACCCTCACCATCCACCCTCTCCCCTTAAGGGAGAGGTAAAAAGGATAGGATATTTAAAGAGGAGGAAGAAATGGGAATAATGATAATTGGATTTATGGCATTTGTTGTGATAGGGCTTGTGTTGTATTTTGTTAGTATCTATAATGGATTGATAAAACTCCGCAGGGATATAGACAAGAACTGGTCTAACATAGATGTCCTTCTGAAGCAAAGACATGATGAGATAACTAAACTGGTAAAGGTGTGTGAGGGGTATATGAAGTATGAGAGGGAGACATTAGAAAAGATAGTGGGATTAAGAACAGATTATCTAAAAGCAGGTACAGTGGAAGAAAAAGGGAAGATAGATACTGCAATTACAGGTGCACTCAAAACCATATTTGCTGTTGCTGAAAGTTATCCTGAACTGAAGTCAAACAACAACTTTATACAATTGCAGACCAGAATAAGTGAGATAGAAAACATGATAGCAGACAGACGGGAACTCTATAATGATAGTGTTAATATCTATAACATAAGAATCCATCAGATACCTGATATGATTGTAGCCAGGATGCTTAACTATACAGATAGGCCACTATTTGAGGCAAGTCCTGAAGAGAAAAAAGATGTGGATATAAAGTTTGAATTTCCTAAATGACCGGAGGATAAATATGAAAAGAAGAATATTATTTATCCTTTTATTATCCACCTCTCTTTTTGCCCAGATATCACCAAAACCACCCAAAAAAGAAAAGCCACCAATACCACCAGACAAGAGACCGCCTGTGGAAATGCTACAGTTTCCACAACCACAATTTGAAAAAATTAAGGAACTTGTGGTTAAAAAGACCATTGATATAAACCGCCTGCGATTAGGACATAATTTTCCTAATATCCTGAAAGGGATGTATATCACTGTAGATGAAACCACAGGTAATATCTATCTTACAGGAATTTTAACCAATGATGTTTATGAGGTCTCTGGTGAGACGGGTAAGGTACTTCGGTCTTTTGATACAACACTTTCAGGGACACACTATGTAAGATTGGCAGTAGAACCGGTCTCCAGAACACTTTTTTATATAACCACCGATGGGAAGATAGTTTCCTTTGACCTGAAGACAGGTGGAAAGAAAGGCACATATTCCTATTCAGGAATAAAATCCCCAGAAAAATTTGAAAAACTTATATTTCCTGAGGCACTCGTTGATAAAAATTCCCATCTACTGCTGGTTTTATGCAGAGAAGAGAGTTCTATATATGTGTTTAATGAAATTCTGCGTCTGGTTAAAAAGATAAAGTTTACAGAGACACCTGTTTCTTTTTGCTGGTCTGATTTTTATAACTCAGTTGTTGTATCATCCGGTGAAAAGGGCAGCCCTGTATTGAAATTCTCAAAAATAGATGTAGATGCAGGTAGTATAAGTGAGATACTCTCTTTAAGAAGAATAAAACCAGAAAGGGACTTTATAATAGATGAGAAGGGATATTTTTATCTGCTCGGGCAGGCACTCAGTTGTATTGATAATACAGGTAAGGAATTGTGGAGTGTAAGAATACAAGATACACCTGATGCTATGGTATGTTATAACGGTACACTTGCACTGATATTTAAGGACGGACATGCAGGAATAAATGAAGGTGGTAAACCATCCTGTGTGGATTTTTATGGTGCGAAAGATGGTAGATACATATCTACGGTTTATGTAAGATTTGAGGCACAGAATATGGTACTTGATAGGGTACATAACCGTCTGTGTGTTGGAAATGGTGGGGATGCGAGTGTTTCTTTAATTGACTGGAATACCAGCACACTGAAAAATACTTACAGGGTAGCCTCTTCTGCAGAAGAGGTTATATATGACAAGGCAACAGACGATGTTTATATTATGAACCGGCTCGGAGGCAGTGAGATATACAGATACAACCTGAAGACAGGGAGTTTTGATACACTGATTGCTGGCACATGGCCTGTGGATATGGCTCTTTCTCCTTCAAGAAAAAAGTTGTATGTAATGAGTCATTATGAAGCAAAGGTTTATGTGGTAGATACAGAAAAGTTTGAGGTTGTTGATAGTATATCTCTGGGGATTGTTGGTTCAAAGTCAGATACAATGAGTTATATGGCTTTTAACGAGAAATCAGAAATTATTGCTGCTGGTTTTCCTGAGACAGCAGACCTTGTAATTCTCAATGTGGCTACAAAAGAGATAAAAAGGATAAGACCAGAAGGGATAGAGCCACTATTTGATGAGGGACCTGGACAGTGGCATATACAGATATCAAATGACGGGAAGTACATCCTGCTTTATATAGATAAGCAGGGTAAACTGGTTCAGTATGATACAAAAGGAAAGGAGATTGCTTCAGTTCCAGTATCACTCAAACCGAAAACATATAATCAGGAGATATTCAGGGTTTTACCATCATCAGGAGAGATATATCTCGGTTCTTATCCTGTATATTTAGAACCTTTAAGGATAGGAGTACCCATCAGGTCTGTACACAGGGTTTTAGATATAAAAGGTAATATATTGTATGGCAACAGAATTGAAAGGAGTGAAGAAGAAACATTGGTGCTGGTTGACATAAGAAGCAATACAGTTCTTGAGAAATATAAGATAAACAAGAGCAAAACAATCCCCAGTAACTGTTATTTCAACTTAAAGGAAGGGGTATATTTTGTAACAGATATGCCATCTGCAAAGGTATATCAGTTTGGAATTCCTTCCTTTTTAAACAGATAAAAGTTATAATAGGAAGCAATAAAGGAGGTAAAAAGTGGCAAAAAAGATAGTTAAAGTGGCAATTTTAGGACAGGGGAGAAGCGGCAGGGATATACATGGTAGATATTTAAGTACAGCAAAAGATAAATATCAGATAGTGGCTGTATGTGACCCCTTGAAAGATAGGAGAGACCGTGCTGTAAAGGAGTATGGATGTGATGTGTATGATGACTATAAAAAAATGCTCAAAAGAAAGGATATAGACCTGTTTGTAAATGCACTTCCAAGTCATCTCCATGTAAGTGTAACAAAGGATATATTGAAGGCAGGGTTTAATGTGCTGTGCGATAAACCGCTCGCAAGGAAGGTAAAGGAAGTGGATATGCTGATAAATACAGCAAAGAAAAGTAAAAAGGTTCTGGCTATATTCCAGCAGTCAAGGTATGCACCATATTTCATCAAGATTAAAGAGATAATAAAATCCGGTGTTCTGGGTAAAATAATTCAGATAAGTATTGTATGGAATGGATTCTCAAGAAGATGGGACTGGCAGACACTTCAGAAGTATTATGGTGGTAGTTTACTTAATACAGGACCTCATCCACTTGACCAGGCATTGAACCTTCTTAACACTGACAGGATGCCAGAGGTATTCTGTATGATGAATAGAGTTAATACTTATGGAGATGCAGAGGACTATGTAAAACTGATTATGACTGCTCCTGAAAGACCGCTTATAGATATAGAGATATCTTCCTGTGCACCATATCAACCATTTAACTACCAGATACAGGCAAGCAGAGGTGGGCTGATAGGAACTATGACACATCTTGAGTGGAAATATTATAAGCCATCGGAGGCACCTAAGCGAAAACTACAGACAGCCCCTATAACAAATCCTAATGGAACCCCAGCATACTGTACTGAAACACTGAAATTCTATGAAGAAAAATGGGACTTACCTGAAGAGCAAAAGGACTTTTTTATGTTTATGACAACCTCTTTCTATGAAATGCTTTACAGAACACTGGCCTATGGAAAACCACTGGAGATAACACCTGAGCAGGTCCGCCAGCAGATTGCAGTCATTGAGGAGTGTCAGAGACAGAACAGACATATATATGGAAAACTCTGATGTTATTGTAATAGGAGCAGGACCTGCGGGATGTATGTGTGCAATAAAAGCAGGAGAAAGAGGGAAAAAAGTTCTTCTCCTTGATAGAAATAGTGAAACAGGAAAGAAACTCCTTCTTACAGGTAATAAAAGAGGAAATATTACAAACCTTGAGGATATAGATACTTTTATTACAAAATACCATAACGGACAGTTTCTCAGAAATGCCTTTGCAAAGTTTTTCAATACAGACCTGATTGAGTTTTTTGAGAGTAATGGATTGCCATTAAAGGTAGAAAGAGGCAACAGGGTCTATCCTGAAAGTGATAAGGCAGAAGATATTGTCTCCCTCTTAAATAACCTTCTTAAAAAGACATCTGTAGATGTATATTTCAGAAGGGAAGTTTCAAGGATAGTAAAGAAAGAAACCTCTTTTGAGGTGATTACAGCAAATGGCAAGAAGTATTACGGAGACAGAGTAGTTATTGCATCAGGAGGGCGAAGTTTTCCTTCTACTGGTTCAGATGGCTCTGGATACAAACTTGCAGAGAGATTCGGACATACAATAATAAAACCAGTCCCTGCATTATGTGGTATAGAAGTAGAAGAAAGACATCTTACGAGAAGATGTGCAGGAATTGCACTGAAAAATGTAATGGTTTCTGCCTTTCGCAATAGAAATAATATAGGGGAAGAATTCGGAGAGGTTCTCTTTACTCATTATGGTTTCAGTGGCCCTGCAATCCTTAATTTAAGTGGTGATATATCAGAAAATCTTGATAAAGGGGCTATATGCCTTTCTATTAACATTAAACCAGCACTTTCATATCAACAGTTAGAAAACCGTATTTTTAGAGAAATAAAAGAAAATGCGAATAAACACCTGAAGAATATGATGAAAAATCTACTGCCTTCTGGAATGATAGATATCTTTCTTGAGTATGCAGAACTGGATGGGGAAAAAAGAATGAACCAGATAACCACAGAGGAGAGAAAAATAATAATAAAAGGACTTACTGAATTTTCTTTTAAGGTAAAATCAACAAGACCATTTGAGGATAGTATGGTAACCCGTGGTGGTGTAAGTATAAAAGAGATAAACCCAAAGACAATGGAATCAAAAATTGTTCCAGGGCTGTTTTTTGCAGGAGAGGTCATAGATGTGGATGGGAAGACAGGTGGGTATAATCTTCAAGCAGCATTCACCACTGGCTATATTGCAGGGATTTCTATTTAAAACTTTTTATATAATATTTCTCACCTTGATATTCAATCTCTCTGATTTTATTTTCTGAGAGAAGTTTCTCAACAACAGTCCAATCAGAAGATGCCTTCTTCAAAAGTTCTCGTATCTGCTGTTCACTCATAGGATGTACAGATATAGTACTTACAATATCGCTTTCAATATCACCTGTGAAACCAAAACTTCCTGGACCAGTTTCAGTAATAAGTTCTGCATTAAGTCCATATTCCGTAAATATCTCATAAGCATATAGTACCTTCTTTTCTTCAGGTTGTTTTACCCATACTTCTGCAGGTGGTCTTGTAGGTATTCCTATATATGCCTTTTTCGGTTTTATAGCAGAGATAAACTCAGCGGTCTTTCTTATCTCTTCTGGCATGTCATTTATATCCTTTACTAAAACCGTTTCTGTAATAAGTATACCAGTAAATTTTTGAGAAAAATTTTTTACTCCTTCAAGTATATTTTCTAATAAGATCCCTTCTACAGGTTTATTAATCTGCTTCCATATATACTTATCCACAGTATCTATCTTTAATGATACGAGGTCTGCCTTTTTTAAATCATCCCTTACATCCTCTCTCCAGAGCAGGGTAGAATTTGTAAGGACTGCTATAGGAATTTTAAACTTTTTTAGTGCTTCTATTTCTTTTCCTAAATGGATATCCAGAGTTGGTTCTCCATCAGAAACAAAGGAGATGTAGTCAATTTTTTCTTTCTTTTTCCTTAATTGTTTTATTACCCTATCTACCTCTTCTACTATTCTTTCTATGGTATAAAAAGGGCTCCTTCCCATAGAAAGGTCTGTTGTCTTTCCTATCTGGCAGTATACACAGGAATAACTACATATCTTGGGTGGTATATTATTTATACCTAAACTCTGTCCCAACCGTCTTGAAGGTACAGGTCCAAATACAATTCTTTTTTTCATACACTTATTTTAATCCATTCTAACTAATTATGAAAACCCTTTTCTCTATATAGAGATAGAACAATCCTCCCCATATGAGGGGGGAGGATATAGGTAGGGGTGGAACTACGAGGAATGTCTCACCCTCCTCCTGCGCCTTCTCCTCTCTTAAGGCAGAGAATAAATATCTATATACCATTTTATATACTATTGCATCCGGCATATATATGTTATAATAATCAATTAAAAAACAGGAGCGATTATGAACATTGTGGTATGCATAAAACAGGTACCCGATACCTTTGAAGTTAAAATAGACCCTGAAACAAAAAGGATTGTGAGAGAAGGGGTAGAAAGTATTATTAATCCCTATGATAACTATGCAATAGAAGAGGCAGTACGTATTAAAGAACGTTTTGGGGGAACTGTTACAGCAATATCTATGGGACCACCACAGGCAGATAAGGCATTGAGAGATGCTATAGCAGTGGGAGTTGATGAAGCAGTGCTGTTAAGTGATATAAAATTTGCAGGCAGTGATACACTTGCCACTTCATATATATTAAGTTGTGGGATAAGAAAAATTGGTAAGTTTGATATTATTGTATGTGGTAGAGAAACACTTGATGGAAGCACAGGTCAGGTTGGACCGGAGATAGCATACCATCTTAATATCCCTTATATTACCTATGTAAGTAAAATAAAAAACGTCTCCGATGGGATGATGGAATGTGTTCGGCTTATGGAAGACCATTATGAAGAATTAAAAGTAAACCTTCCTGTTTTAATCACTGTTGTGAAGGAAATAAATGAGCCACGTATACCTTCACTAAAAGGTATGTTGAAGGCAAAGAAGGTGCAGATTAACGTATGGAAAAGTGCTGATATAGAAGGTGATGCTTCTTCATATGGACAGGATGGGTCTCCTACGAGGGTTGTTGATGTATGGACAGAACATATGAAGAAAGAAGGAAGAAAGGTAGAAGGTGACACAGAAAAGGTTGTGGACGAGATTTTCAATGAACTGAAGCGACTGGGAGTTGTCTGATGGCTATGATAAAAATAGATTATGGAAGGTGTACATTATGTAAGCAGTGTATAGATGTCTGTCCTTTTGGAGCAATAGAAGTAAAGGAAGGGAAACTATTTATAAACGAGAACTGCACACTATGTGGATTATGTGTAAACACCTGTCCTGAAAATGCCCTTGAGAAAGAAGAAAAGGTGGTTTCTGTATCTGACCTATCAAAATATAAAGGCATATGGTTTTTTGCAGAGAGCAGAGGTGATAAACTCTGCCCTGTTGCCTTTGAGATGTTAAATGCTGCACTAAAACTGAAAGGAATCCTTGGAGAAGAGGTATCGGGTGTTCTTATCGGAAATAATGTGAAATCTCTCGCTAATGAAATTGGAGCAAGGGGCGCAGACAGGGTATATGTGATAGAGAACCCATTACTTGAACATTTTCAGGAAGAAAGTTATGCAGTTGCAATGGCTCAGTTAATTAAAAAATATAAACCAAATATTGTTATTGCAGCAGCCACCATGATGGGCAGAGCATTCATCCCTTCTGTGGCAGCGAGGGTAAAAACAGGTCTTACTGCTGACTGTACAGATGTGGGTATTGACCCTGAAACAAAACTGCTTATTCAGACCAGACCTACATTTGGCGGAAACCTTATGGCAAGGATCATATGTAAAAACCATAGACCACAGATGGCTACCATAAGACCCAAGATGTTTGAAGAAGCACCTGTTATTAATGGTGGTATGCCAGAGGTTATTATAGAAGAGTTTGATGAAGAAATTCTGGAGCATAAAGTAAGTATAATTGGAAAAGAGAAGGTAGAAAACATCATTGACCTTCAGGAAGCAGAGGTGATTGTGTCAGGGGGCAGAGGTGTTAAAGACCCTAAAAATTTTGATATGATAAGGGAACTTGCAGACCTTTTAGATGGTGCTGTCGGTGCTTCACGTGCTGCTGTTGATTCTGGCTGGATACCATATCCTCATCAGGTAGGACAGACAGGAAAAACAGTTAAACCCAAAATTTATATTGCCTGCGGAATATCAGGAGCAATTCAGCATCTCGCAGGTATGCAGACATCTGACTACATCATTGCTATAAATAAAGACCCTGAGGCTCCTATATTCCGTGTAGCAAATCTCGGAATTGTAGGTGATATTTTTGAAGTAGTCCCCGCACTAATTAAAAAAATTAAAGAAGCAAAAAAATGTTGATATAAAAGGAGAATGATAATGGATATGGGTATGATTTACGCATTAACCGGTGCAGCACTCGCTGTATTTCTGTGTGGTGCTGGTTCCAGTATAGGTATTGGGTATGCAGGAAGGGAAGCAAATGGTGTTTTATCTGAAGAACCAGACAAATTTGGGATTATGCTTCTACTTGTTGCTCTGCCGGGAACACAGGGTATATATGGCTTCCTTACTGGTTTTCTCGTATTAATGAAGATAGGAATTTTAGGTGGCGCAGCAACCGTTACCATAACTAACTTTCAGGGATTGCAGATTCTCATAGCAACACTCCCTATTGCTGTTTCTGGTTTTTTCTCTGCTATACATCAGGGTAAGGTATGTGCTGCGGGTATTTCCGTTGCTTCAAAACATCCTGAAGCGAGTATGAGGGCGCTTGTCTATGGGGCACTTGTAGAGACATATGCTGTTCTGGCACTGGTAATTTCTATATTCTTACTTTTCTCTGTAAAAATATAAAAATGTTAGACAAACTTATTAAAAAAGTCATTGAGGATGCGGAGAATAAGGCGCTTAATATAATAGAAGAGGCGGAAAAGGAAATTGATGAAAGATATAAGGCAGAAAAAGAATCAATAGAAAAAGAGTACGAGATAAAAATAAAAAAATACCAGGAAGAAGTAGACAGAGAGATGGAAAGAAAAATAACTGCCTTTGTTATGGAGAAAGATAAGGAACTCCTCGCCATAAAGAATTCTTTTATAGATGAGGTGTTGAAAAATGTAGAAGATAAGTTCAATGACTATCTGATGAAAAATATGAAAGATGTTATTGTATCTGTCTGTAAGGATATAAAAGAAAAGGAATATGTTATAAAGGTACCAGCAGGGGCAGACATTAAAATAGATGGTGTAAAGATAGAAAAAGATAGTTCATTAAACAATACTTTCATAATAGTATCTGACAACTGGGATATTGTATTTAACTGGGATAATGTTAAATCATCTATAGAAGATAATTTAAGAGAAAGGATATCATCTTTGTTATCACAAGATAATGGAGAAGAGAGAACTGCTTGAGGAGTTTAGAAATAATGTAGTTCATTGTAAAAAGTGTGCTCTTTGTAAGACAAGAAAGAATGTGGTCTTTGGAGAAGGTAGCCCTGAGTCAAAGATTATCTTTGTGGGAGAAGCACCTGGTTATAATGAAGATATAAAAGGTATTCCTTTCTGTGGCAAGGCAGGTGAAGTACTTGATATACTTCTCTCTTCTGTTAATATCCAAAGAAATGCTGTTTATATTACAAATATAATAAAGTGCAGGCCACCTGAAAACAGAGACCCAAAAGAAGAAGAAATAAGAGAGTGTGCCCATTATCTTGAAAGGCAGTTAGAGATTATTAAACCATCTGTTATATGCTGTCTGGGAAGGCACTCTTTAAGATATTTTATTAACAGGTTTTCTTTGAAAGAACAGCGAAGTATAAGTTTTTTACACGGAAAGGTTATAGAAACAGAGGAAGGACTTTTTCAGAATGTAAAACTTGTAGCACTCTATCATCCTGCTGTCGCTGTATATAACCCTGATAAGTTAGAACTGTTGAAAAAGGACTTTCAGATTCTGAAAGATATATAAAAATGATGGATGTCTTTTGTACAAGTGGCAAGGTCAAGGCACTGGAGAAAACATCTCTTACAGCGGCTGATATATCAAAGATATTAAATGCAAAGACATTCAGCGAGGCGATTTCCATTCTTAATGGCACAATATATCAATTTCCTCAGAACATAATATCTCAGAATGACATATATAATTTCTTTAATGGCATAACACAGAACCTTATAAAAGATATGAGACGGTTTTTACCAGAAGAACTTTACTACTACTTTCTCCTCCCTTATGATTTCCACAACCTTAAACTTATTATTGATAATTACAGGAAAGGTAAAGAAAGTAAAAACTATATTCCTTTTTCTTTTATTGCCTATTTCATCCTTAAAGAGGCATTTGAGAAAAATAACTTTAAGGATATACCGCTGTATCTTAAACCAATGGTTGAGTTTGGATATAAAAATAGGAATAATGAGTATGTATTACTTATGGCAAGAAAGATATACTGGGATACAGTAAAAAATCTTGTAAGGACACAGCACTCTGATTTTATTAATGGTTATATAAAAATAGAAATAGACCTTTCCAATATCGGTATATTTTTACAGCAAAAGATATCAGGATTACCACTGGATATCAATGTTCTTTCTGATGGTGGGAATATTAAAAAAGAGAGATATGAAAGAGATGATGTCCTGTGGACTTATGTAAATATGGTATACCCTGGATTAAAAACCCCTATAGATGTTGATGGATATGATATGGTAGGATACAGTTTATTGATGAATTACCTTAAGTATGCAAGGGTAATACCGTATGGGATAGAGCCAATTTTTGCCTACTTTTCAGCAAAAAATATTGAGATTGATAACTTAAGAAGGATATTACTTGGGAAATTTTATAATATTGAGGTAGGCAAGATAGGAGAATGGGTATTACCTGCATATCAGTACCCGGCTTAAGTGAATATAAAAAAGTTAATAAACCTATTTCCGGATATCCTTTTCAAGTAAGGATTTTGCTTCTTCGTATACATCGCTGTAAGGGTAAAAAAGAACTATCTGCATAAATGCATACCTCGCTTTCTCCTCTTCTCCTGTCTGTTTGAAGATTTTCCCCAGAGAAAGGAGGGCATTGTCTGCAAGTTTACTGAAAGGGTAGTTGATAATAAAATTTCTGTATGCTGTTTCTGCCTGATGAAGCATATTCCTTTTTTCAAATACCTGAGCAATTTCATACTGGAGTTTTTCTGGAAGAACCACCTCAGGGTATTTTCGGATAAGTTGGGCATAAACTTCAGATGCAGCATATTTATTCTCTTCTTCCATCGTTTCTACAATCTTTGTTTTCATCTGCTTTATATCTGAATCTTCTTCCATTGTTCTCTGTATAATCTGTTTATCACCCAAAACCTGAAATAGCATATTCTTACCCATAGCAACATTTTCTCTATACTTCGCTTCTTTGTAGATCTTTGTTCCAATACCTATAAGCATACCGTAGATAAATCCAGCAAAGTGGGCTCCAAAAGCAACAGTATCTGTGGTTATTCCTTTTCCCATAAGTATTGTAGATATTGCCTGTTGTATAAACCATAATAATAACCATACCCATGCATAAATTTCAAACTCACCAAATTTTAGAATAATTGCGAATAAAAAATATTTAAAGGTAATGGTACTTTTAGGAAACAAAACAGCATAGGCACCGAGAACTGCTGAGATTGCACCCGATGCTCCTATGGTAGGTATATTTCTCATTGTTTCAGGTATAAGTACAGAATAAAGGAGAGAAGAAAAAATTCCTCCTGAAAGATAGAAAAGTATAAAAGGTATGTGTCCCCATCTGTCTTCTATGTTATCTCCTAAAAGCCACAGATACCACATATTAAAGCCGAGATGCAGAATTCCACCATGTAAAAACATTGATGTAAATAAGGTGAGCGGTGAGAATCTTGAGGGGATAAATCCATACTGCATTACAATATTTTCATATTCAGGTTTTGTTCCATAAAGAAAGAAGATAACCACATTGAGTATAATAATCAAGACAACAAAGAAAGGGAATCTTTTTACACCATACTCATCCCTTACAGGAAAGACGAAAAACATATCTTATTCCACCTTAAAGGTTATGGCTACAAAGGAAAGAGGAGGAAGTGCACACACTGCCTTACCTTTTGAAACCTCTATTTCCTGAAATCCCTCTGGTACCACCATATCTTTTTTTTCAAAGGAATTAGATGCTTTCGGGTCTTTTCCTGTAAGAACTTCAGCACTTTCTAATGATAAAATTTCTATATCAGCAGGGCTAATTAAAACTTCCATTTTTTCTGTAAGGTGTCTGTTTGTAGCGAAAATATGAAGTTTCCCATTACCAAGTATAACACTGGCATCTATGTAATTTGTTCTGCCATAAGATGGACTTTCATAACATGGTCCCTCTACAGCAATTTTTAAAGATATACCATCCCTTCTCTTTGATACCATCTCAAACGGATAGAATATGGACTGGATGAGTATATCATCATCCTTTGTTAATACAGGTGCAATAACGTTTACTATCTGCGCTATATTGGCAATCTTTACTACATCTGAATGCCTTATAAAACTGTTTAAAAATCCAGCAACTACAAGTGCATCTTCAAGTGTATATATCTCTTCAAGTAGATGTGGTGCAAACTTTCCTTTACCATCATTCTCATAGTTTTTATACCACACATTCCATTCATCAAAACAGAGATATACCATCTTTTTGCTCTTTTTCTTTGCCTGAATAAATCTACAGGCAGATGCCATCTCTTCTATCTGTTTATCTATAGAATTTGTGACAGCGAGAAAGTCAGAAGAATCATTATTATAATTACCAACATATCGGTGTAAACTCACATAGTCAACAGAATCCCAGAGGTAATCAAGAACAATCCTGTCCCATTCCATATATGTGGGCATTGTTATAGAGCAAGAACCACACACCACAAGTTCTATTGTCCTGTCTACATCTTTCATTATTTTTGCTGCCTGCTGTGCCTTAATAGCATACTGGTCAGCAGGTAGATGTCCTAATTGCCATAGTCCATCCATCTCATTTCCAAGACACCAGTATCTTACACCATATGGTTCTTTATTTCCATTTTCTACTCTCATATCCGCATACTTCGTGCCTGAAGGTGAGTTGCAATACTCAACCCAATTTTTTGCCTCTTCAGGAGTACCTGTCCCTAAATTTACTGTTATCATTGGTTCCCAATACATCTTCTTACACAGTTTTATAAACTCATCCGTTCCGAACTGGTTTGGTTCTATACTCTGCCATGCAAGGTCTTTAACTACAGGCCTTTTATCTTTTGGTCCTACACCATCAAGCCAGTGATAACCAGAAGCAAAATTTCCACCAGGCCATCTCATAACAGTCATATTTAATTTTTTCATCGCAGACATAACATCCTTACGGAAACCATCCTCATCAGCATAAGGATTTTTGGGTTCATATATCCCTTCATATACAGCCCTCCCCAGATGCTCAAGAAAGCCACCAAAAATTCTTTTCTCCACCCTGCCTACCTGAAACTTTGTATGAAGATTGATATCTGTTTTCTCCATAATTTCCCCATAAACTTGTTTTTTTTTCTTAATATTATAAAATTTTTATGATTACAAATAAAAATTTATTGAGGGGATAAAATGAAAATAGGTTTTGGAAAGGCAGTAATAACACCTCCTGTTGGGTCTTCACTGGTGGGTTATTTCAACGACAGGAGATCTACTGGTATCAGAGATGAACTATATGCTATCTCCTGTGTAATAGAAGACAGGGGAAGTATATTTGCTATTACAACAGTTGACCTTATCTGGCTGGGAGAAGAACAGATTAACAAGATAAGAAAAATAGTCAACAAAGAGACAGGTATTCCATCTTCTAATATCCTTATCCATGCAACCCATACACATACCGGACCTATCCCTGATAGTTCAGGTAGAGAGACATATAAAAAAGGGTTCTATATAGAGCAGTCATATGTAGAAATTTTACCTTTTTACATCGCTGGAAGTATCAGGATGGCTTACAACCAGATGACAGATGCATATATATCTGCAGGAGCAGATAGAGTAGAAGGAATTGCGTTTAACAGAAGGTATTTGTTAAAGGATGGCAGAGTTATTACAAATCCATGGGACAGGGTTGATGATATAGTGGAAGTAGCTGGACCTTTAGATGATACACTTTCTGTAGTAAAGATTACAGAGAAAAAGACAGATAAGATAAAAGGACTTATAGTAAACTTTGCACTCCATCCTGATACATTGGGAGATACCCTTATATCTGCTGATTGGCCTGGTATGTTAAGGACTAAAATGAAAGATACCTTTCCTGAAGCAGAGGTGATGGTACTAAATGGTCCTTCAGGAGATATAAACCATATCAATCCCGAAGCCCCTGAAAGAAGGGCAGGAGTTGAGATAACATCTTACATTGCAGAGCAAATAAAAGAAAAAACAATCTCTTTACTGGACGGAATGGAGACAATAAAGAACCCTTTCTTAAAGACATACTATAAAAAGTTTTCAATACCGTTAAGGAATGTATCTTATGAAGAACTTAAAAAGGCAAAGGAGGTTCTAAAAGACAAACATATCCTTTCTGATTCATTCCAATATATGGTCTCATCCGCTATAATAGAGATTAGTAAACGTAAAAAAAGAAAGATTACTTTAGAAATAATTGGTTGCTCTTTTGGGAAAGAGATAATGGTTCTTGGACTGCCTGGAGAGGTCTTTACTGAGACAGGAATAAAAATAAAGGAGCTACTCCCTTTCAGGTATAAGTTACTTGCCCAGAATTCCAATACATACCTCGGATATATACCTTCAGAGGAAGCATTCAGACAGGAAGAGAGAAACAGAGAGATAACACCCGTATATGGTACTCAGAGTTTGAAAGAGGCGATGGGTATTGACTGTAGTTATGAAACAACACCTCTTGCCTGTGATGTAGATATAAAAGCAGAGAGATATATTCTCTCTGCTATAAAAAGGGCTATCACAGGTAAAAAATAACACACCTTTCAAAATGAAATACAGAAATTGTTTCACAATTATAGAGCTTTTAGTAGTAATGTCTATAATTACCTTTCTTGCCTCTCTTCTTCTGCCTGCACTTTCAAAAACAAGGGAAAAAGGCAGGCAGACGGTTTGTATAAATAATTTAAGACAGATATATCTTTCCTTCCAGTTATATCTTCAGGACTATAATGAGTATTTTCCCTGTGCACAAGACCCTGTAAATACAAACCCCACCTACTGGTTATGGATGGGAAGGGGGTGGAGAAGGTTTCTTATACCATATATAAACAACCTGCGTGTTCTATACTGCCCTTCAGACCGCACAGCACCGCAGAAATGGGAATCCACTTCTTATGGATATTCTATGTGCTTTTATCATTCTCCAGAACAGATAAACCAGATGACAGACCCTACATATACATATGATACAGGTAAGATAGTACCATCTGTTCCGCAGAAGTTAAGCAGTGTTATATATCCTGACAGAAAAGTATTGGTAGCAGAGTGGCTTGACAACCATACAGGAGGAACTAATAACTGGTGGAACTGGAATGGAAGCAGAAACTATTTATTTGTAGATGGGCATATTGAGTTCTTACCTGCCAGCAGTATCTTGCCTGCAAATGATAACCTGCCTGATATAAATCTTACAAAAGATGGTATAAAGGGAAAAGACATTCATTAGTTTGGTTATAAAGTCCTATTCTCAAGAGACATTTATCCATTCTGTCTTCAATAATCTGCTGGCTATACATATCTGTGTTAACCTGAACGAGATAACATTTTACAAGCCCCACTTCTTATAGTATAATAAATAATGTTACCGTTTTCTGAAAATGAGAAGGAGCGTTTTCTTTAAAATTCTTCCTATAAGAGGGAGTAAAACAGAGAGGAATAAGCATACGGTGTGTTTTTTATTTTTCTCCCTCCGCTGGTAGTGAAGATACAGTTGTAATGGGTTTTTAAGTTATCGTTTTGATTTATACTTTTAAGGAAGTGGAGGAAGTATGCTTATAGTACAGAAATATGGGGGTAGTTCTGTAGCAACATCAGAAAAGATAAAGTTTGTTGCGGAAAAAGTGGTGGCTACAAAACGGGCAGGGAATCAGGTTGTAGTTGTGGTCTCTGCTATGGGGAAGACCACAGATAACCTTATTACACTTGCAAAAGAGGTTCATCCCAGCCCACCTGAAAGAGAAATGGACCTTCTTTTATCTACAGGTGAGATTGTATCTGTTGCACTACTATGTATGGCAATTGAAAATATCGGAGAGAAAGCAGAAGGTATGACCGGACATTTTGCAGGAATACAGACAGACAGTTTTCATACAAAGGCAAGAATTCAGAAAATTGAACCATCACGAGTAATAGATGAATTGAATAAAGGTAGCATTGTAGTCATAGCGGGGTTTCAGGGAATAAGTCCTGAAAGTGCTATTACCACATTAGGAAGGGGTGGTTCAGACCTTACAGCAATAGCCATAGCAGCAGCAATAAAAGCAGACCTGTGTGAGATATATACAGATGTTGAAGGTGTCTTTACAACAGACCCTCATATAGTCCCTGAAGCAAAACTTATACCTGAAATCTCTTATGATGAAATGCTTGAGATGGCTTCTGCTGGAGCAAAGGTTATGCAATCCAGAGCAGTTGAGTTTGCCAAAAGGTATAATGTACCATTTGCAGTAAAATCCACATTTGGTAAAGGAGGAGGAACAATGGTAAAAGAGATACAACTGAAAGAAGGTGCGGATGTATCTTCTGTATCCCTTGATGAAAAACAGGCAAAAATCACTATATTTAGAGTACCTGACAGACCTGGTATTGCAGGAAAAATTTTCAGTGCACTCGGGAAAGAAAATATCAATGTAGATGTTATAGTCCAGAATGTAAGTAAAGAAAATTTTGCCGATATATCCTTCACAGTAAATATCTCAGATGTTGAAAAAGCAGTAAAGATTCTAAAAGAAGTTGCAAAGGAATTACATGCAGAAGATGTAATATGTGATAGGGATATAGCAAAGGTCTCAATTATTGGTATAGGTATGATGAACCATCCTGGTGTTGCAGGAAGGATGTTTGAGACCCTTGCGAGGGAAAACATCAATATTGAGATGATAAGCACATCTGAAATAAAAATCTCCTGTGTGGTTAAAAAAGCCGATGGAACAAAAGCACTCAAGGCACTACATAAGGAATTTATACAATAAGCCTATGCCAGGGCAAAGGCATTTCAATCTGGATTTCGGAAAGGTAATAAGATATATCCGTACCGCTCTCATAAAAACTTTCAACCCATAGAGAGAAGTTAAAATATTCATCCCAGTTTTCCATTTTCCCACCCTTTTCCCACACCTTTTTAATCACAGAGGAAAGCACTTTATCTCCTCTGCTTAAAACTGCTTCAATACAACTCATATGATAGGAGTGGAAATTAAGTTTTATGCGGTTGCTTCTTCTTACACTTTTCACAATAAGTGATTTTTTATGAAGATATTCTTCTTCTGTAATAAACCTTTCTCTTTCAAATATCGTGTGTGGCTTTGGTATGAATGTATTGAAAGATGCTTTAACACCTATAATATAAGAAATTTCATTGATAAGGTTTGCTATATCAATAATGTCACTGTCTTTTTCTTCTGGTAACCCCAGCATAAAATATAGTTTTATCTGATACCAGCCACCTTCTTTTGCTTTTTGAACGAGGGAAATAAGTTCACTATCTTTAATTCTCTTACCTATCTTCTCACGTAATCGCTCCCCTGTTTCAGGTGCAAATGTAAGACCTGTCTTTTTTATTTCCTTTATCTTTGTTGCAAGTTCAAAGGAGAATGTGTCTATCCTTATGGAAGGAAAGGAAATTGTAACTTTTCTCTCTTTGAACTCAGATAGAAGTTTATCTACAATTTTATCTATCTGGAGATGGTCTCCTGAAGAAAAAGAAAGCAAAGAAATTTCTTCATATCCAGTATTCCTATAGGTCTCTCTCGCTATCTCCAATATCTTCTCTGGGCTCTTCGTCCTTACAGGACGCCAGCACCTGCCTGCCTGACAGAAAAAGCAACCCTGTCCACAGCCCCGCATTATCTCAATAGAAATTCTGTCATGCACAATTTCCGTAAGGGGGACAATCCATTTCAATGGAACATATACATTGTCAAGGTCTTTTACAAATCTTTTCTTAACCCTTTCTTTTGGATAGGAAGGTATATACACACCTTCTAAAGATGCTAAAGCAGAAAGGACTTTTTCTCTTCCTCTATCCTTGGTTTCTTTTAAAACCTCAACTATCTCAAGAATTACATTTTCTCCCTCTCCCACCACAAAACAGTCAATAAATGGTTCAAGAGGAGCAAAATTAAATATACAACTTCCACCTGCAAGAATAATCGGGTCATCTTCTCTTCTTTCTGAAACGAGGACAGGAATATCTGCAAGCGAAAGGATATTTAAAACATTGGTATAGTTAAGTTCTGAAGAGATACTGAAGCCAATTACATCAAACTCTTTTAATGGCCTTTTCGATTCAAGAGAAAACAAAGGTATATTAGAGGACTTCAATAAATCTTCCATATCTATCCATGGAGAGAATACCCTTTCACAGACAATATCTTCATCCTCATTCAGAAATCCATAAAGAATCCTTATCCCGAGAGAAGACATACCGAGTTCATATAGGTCAGGATAACAGAGTGCAAATTTTATTTTACACTTTTCAAATTCTTTATGGACAGCATTAATCTCATTCCCTGTATAGCGAGAAGGGACAGAGATATGAGGTAGCAATTTTAATATCTTTTCTTCCATCTTTATACAGCCCCGGGGATTAAAACATAATGGTATTATCCTTTATATTTGCGAGAATAACCACAGAGATAAGTGAAACCATAAGGGATGAACCACCGTAACTTATAAAAGGAAGAGGAATACCAACTACAGGGAAAAGCCCCATTGTCATACCTGTATTTATTACCACATGCGCAATAAATATAACAAGAATACCTGTAGCTAATAATCTCGCAAACCTTTCTCTCGTGTAATATATAATCTCTGCAATGCTCTTGAAAAACATAAAATATATACCGAGCAAAATCAACACCCCTATAAATCCAAATTCTTCCGCAAAGGCACAGAATATAAAATCAGTGTGATACTCAGGCAGAAATGCTAATTTTGTCTGAGTTCCTCTTAAAAAACCTTTGCCAAAAAAACCTCCAGAACCGATAGTAATAATGGATTGTATAAGATTATATCCCTTACCGAGCGGGTCCCTCATAGGATTAAGGAATGTTAATATCCTTTCTCTCTGATATGGTTTCATAATAAGCCACATAAACGGACTTGATAGAGCACCTATAAGAAAAAGTGTTATCATCTGCCCTTTTGTAGCACCTGCCTGATATATAATTGCAAAAAATATTATTATAAAAATAAAAGCAGTTCCTAAATTTGGTTGTTTTAATACGAGAAGGAACGGAATCCCGATAATAAATAAAGAAACAAGCAACACAGGGAATCTTCTTATATCCTTTTCAGAAAGGTATGCTGCAAGTGTTATAACTGTTATAAGTTTAGCAAACTCAGATGGCTGAAAATTAAAAATACCCAGTTTTATCCATCTTGAAGCACCTGCACTACCAATAAAGAGAACTGCAACTAATAACAATACTATTATAAGGTAAAGAAGTGGTGCTATCTGTTGAAAATCTCTGTAATCAATTTTCTTTATAAAACTCCCTACAATTATTGCAACTATAAGCCATAGACACTGTTTTAAGAAAATACTCTCTTTCACAAGGACACCTTTTGATACACTGAAGAGTATGAGAGTACCTATAAATAACAATAAAGTAGCCCAGAATATAACCCCTTTCTCTGACATATGTCTTCTGAAATATCTCATCATTCTAACTCCTCTGTCTCTGTACGGGTATCATCATGTGTTTCGGGAATAAAAATCCTTCTAATTGCTGAACCTGCAATCCCTGCTGCTTCTGAACTTGAAGCATTATCTAAAAAAACCACCATTGCTATTTTAGGGTTATCAGCAGGCGCATAACAGACAAAGAAACCATGCGTACCAAGTCCAAGTTCCTCTGCTGCCCGCTGGACAGTTCCTGTCTTACCAGCAATTTCAATGCTATCTATTCTTGCTCTGGAACCTGTTCCAAACACAACGACATTTTTCAAACCACGTTTGAGAATATCCAAAGTTCCTTCGCTTATATATACAAATTTTTTAAGTTCAGGTGTAAATTCCTTAATTTTTTTTCCATCAGGTGACACTATCTCCTTCACTATATATGGCTTCCATATATTACCACCATTTGCAACAGTGGATATAAGAGAAAGGAGCTGTACAGGGGTTGTGAGTATAGGTCCCTGTCCTATTGAGAGGTTTAAAGGGTCTATCTCTCGCCTATCTGGAAGATATCCAGGCTTCTCTCCGGGAAGGTCTATACCTGTGGGACTTCCAAGTCCAAACATAGAAGCAAACTCAAGCATCTTTGATACACCTACCCTCATCCCAATAGTACCAAAAAATACATTACAGGAATATGGCAGTGCAAGATTTATATCCACCCAACCATGTCCTTCTTCTTTCCAGCAATGAAATACCCTGTCTGCAACCTGAATCTCCCCTGTACATTCCACTCTGTCATACTCCTCTATTGCTCCTGTTTCAAGTGCTGTAGTTTCTGTTATAATTTTAAATACAGAACCCGGAGAATACATCCCTTTTATTGCTCTGTTAAGAAAAGGGTGTCCTTCTCTTCCCAGAAATTCCTTTATATTATCAGCATCAAATCCTGGCCTGCTCACCATAGCCAGAATCTGCCCATTCCTCGGGTCCATAACAGCCACACAACCCCTCCTATCCCCAAGTTCTTCCGAAACAATCTCCTGAATCGTCTGGTCAATGGTAAGAACAAGATTATTACCTGGTAATGGCTCCTTTTTACCCATAACTCTTCTCTGATGACCGAGTGCATCTACTTCTACCTGAATACCACCAGGAATACCTCTAAGATAGTCATCATACATCCTTTCTATGCCTTCCTGTCCTATAAAATCACCCTGTTGGTAACCCTTTTCTTTCAAAATCCTTAACTGTTCCTCTGATATCTCACCTGTATAGCCGAGAATATGGCAGGTATCCTTGCCCAATGTATACTCTCTGATAAGTCCTTCTTGAACAAAGACACCTGGAAGTACTGACATATTTTCTTCTATAAGAGAAACCTCTTCTTTGGTAAGTCGTCTTTTAATATATACCCTATCAAATGGATTTGCATATCTTCTTTTAAACTTTTTTAATATCGCATTTTTATCCATAGATATAATACCTGCTAGTATCTCTGCCTCCTTCTCTGGTCTTTTTTCTAAATCATACGGCACAAACACGAGATGTAAGGCAGGTACATCTTTAGCGAGAGGTCTCATATTTCTATCATATATGACTCCTCTCGGAATACCTGTTTCAATAGTCCTTATACAATTTTTATACGAAAGATTTCTATAGTAAGGGTATCTTATTACCTGAAGATAAAAACATCTCAGTATAATAATAGAGAAAAATATCTTTGTCAGATTGATAAATAATCTCTTTTCATCTTCCATTTTAACCTCAACCTTCTCATACCATATTCAATAAAAAACCCAACTATAGAATTATATAAAGCAAATATAAAAGAATATCTGACCAATGTCCGGAAGTTCCATAAGAACCCTTCCGTATACTTAAAAAGTCCCATTATGAAGTAGATTAAACTGAATATGAATATACCTGAAATCCGTCCAGCCATACTTTCTATTCTCAAAAAAGAGTTTATATATATAATAACAAGGAAAATAACACTTGTCATTCCGTAAAATCCCTTTGAAATAAGGTCGTAAATAAGCCCCGTAATAAAAGATAGAAATAAACTCAGTTCAACATTCCCTTCCCATACAAGGATAAGCAACCATATAAGAAAAAAAGAAGGAGTAAGCGTTGACTTAAAATAATTCAAAAAAAATATCTCTAATCCCAGCACTACCAGGAACTGTTCACCCAACAGTATAATTTTCCTATTCACCTATTAAAACCTCTTCCATATCTGAAATACAACTGAACGGTTTCACATATAATTTCAAAAACAAGGTATCTGGCTTTTTCTCTATCTTTGTTATCTCTCCTATCTGAATGCCCTTTGGATAAAAATCACTATATCCGGAAGTAATAACCTTATCTCCTTTCTTTACCTGACTATCTGAAGGTATATACTTTAAAGATAGAAAAGGAATACTCCCTCCTTCAAGTACCCCTATCTCTCTTGTACTATCTATTATAACACTGATTTTTGAGTTCGTATTGAAGACCGTTGTAATAGAAGCAGAATTTGTATCTACCTTTGTCACTCTCCCTATAAGAGCCATATCTTTTGAAAGAACTACCATATTCTCTTTTATTCCGTTTTCTGTACCTTTATTAACAACTATCTCAGCTGGGAAAACAACTGGTTTGATTGATACAATCTGTCCTATAATTGTCCTTCTCAAAATGGAGGTATCTTTCTTAATATCAAGGATTTCTTTCAATCTAACATTCTCTGCAATCATCTCTTGATAGTTTATAATCTTGATACCTTCCTTCTGTGTAGTTTCAATACTATCAATTTTTATAGAGTGGTGCTTTACAATCAGTATTGAGAGGAAAAGTCCGACTATAAATATAACTTCTCTTCTGAAGCGCCATAACATTTTAGTTAACTCAAGGGTCAAAGGTAATAATTTAAAACTATAATATATAAAATTAACAAATCTTAAGACATTAAATTGGTTAATCTACTAATTTCCTAAATGTCTTTTCATTCCTGTGGAAATTCTCTGAGGTATTTTGTCTCCTCCAGCATCTTACCTGTTCCTCTTACCACTGCCTTCAACGGATCATCTGCAATAACAACAGGAAGTTTGGTCTCCTGAGATATAAGTTTATCAATACCTCTTAACTGTGCTCCACCTCCAGCAATAGTAAGTCCATTTTCAATAAGGTCACTTGCCAGTTCCGGAGGCGTCTCTTCAAGGATACTTCTTATAGCATTGATTATCTGAGAAAGCGTATCTCTTAACGCTTCTCTAATTTCTTCTGATGTTATTTTTACCATTTTGGGAAGTCCTTCCACTAAACTTCTACCATTAACCTCCATTGTCAACTCCTCTTCAAGTGGAAATGCGGACCCAATATTAATTTTAATTTCTTCTGCTGTCCTTTCACCTATAAGCAGATTATATCTTTTCTTCATATAATCAATAATTGCCTCATCCATTTCATTTCCTGCTACCCTTAAACTTTTTGTCAGAACAATCCCACCGAGAGAAATTACTGCCATTTCTGTTGTACCTCCACCTATATCAAGGATAAAACTACCGCAGGGCTCTTCCACAGGCAATCCCACTCCAACAGCAGCGGCCATAGGTTCTTCAACAAGATACACCTGCCTTGCCCCTGCCTTCAAAGCTGTATCTCTCACTGCTCTTCTTTCTACACTGGTTATTCCTGACGGAACAGCAATTATTATTCTCGGGGGAAGTACAAATCTATGTTTTGGTGTTTTTGCCCGGGCAATAAAATATTTAAGCATTGCACCACATGCCTCAAAATCAGCAATTACACCATCCTTCATTGGTTTCATTGCAATAATGTTAGCAGGGGTCTTCCCTAACATCCTTTTTGCTTCATTCCCAACAGCCACAACCTCCTTTGTTTCAATATTCATCGTAACTATGGACGGCTCCATTATAACAACACCTTTACCACTAACATAAACACATGTATTTGCTGTTCCGAGGTCAATTCCCATATCACTTGATAAAAAACGCATAAGTTTAACCATATGTTCTCCTTCTGTTAAGAAAATTCAAACTGATAAGACAAATATATTCAACTTCAAGATATACAAATAAACTCTCTTTTCAATCTTACATCATAGAACCTGTTAATTTACAAATATCTACTACTCTTCCACTACTCTGTACACAATATCTCCTACATGAACCTTCTGTGCTACCTTAAATCCTATATCATCCCCTGCTTTTGCTATTTCAACATCTTGATGTTCTTTCTGTATTGAATTAATCTCCTGATAAAAATCCTCACTGTGTCCTTTTATATGTACCTTATCGCCTTTTTTAAGTTCTCCATTTTCCACCTTCATTGCTGCAACCTGTATATGGTTAAAATAGTGTGAAACTCTTCCTATCTCAATCTCTTTCATCTCCCTTCACCTCCTCTTTAAGTATTTTGATGAAGGTCTCTACAACATCTCTATCAAACTGAATATCCACATATCGTCTCAATTCAGCAATTGCCTCTTCTTCTGTCATTGCCTTCCTGTAAGGTCTTTCAGAAACCATAGCACTATAAGCATCCGCTACAGCAATAATTCTGGCAAGTAAAGGAATTTCTTCTCCCTGCAACCCCTCAGGATAACCATTCCCGTTAACTTTTTCATGATGGTGAAAACATGCTGAAATCTCCTCTTTTTTAAGACCGAGTGGCTCTAAAATTTTGACAGTCATTGATGGATGCTGTTTTATAATATCACGTTCTTCTTCATTCAGTGGTCCGGGTTTAAGAAGGATAGAGTCCTTTATTCCTAATTTCCCAAGGTCATGTAGATAAGAAGCATTTTTTAATATTTCAAGATTATGGTTGCTGAGTCCCATCTGCTTTCCTATAAGCAATGAATAGTAAGCAACCTGTTCTGAATGTCCTTTTGTATATGCATCCTTTGCCTCAAGAGAATTAACCAGTGATTTTATAGAATTAATATAAGAATTTCTTACCATATCAAACAGGATGGCATTTTCTATACCTATACCGACCTGGAGTGCAAAAATCTCTAAAAATTTCACTTCTTCTTCTGATATCTCTTTTGTTGCTGGAATTTCTATATACATAAATCCTATCTCTTTTTTTGTTCCTGTAAAAGGAATTGTTATCATGTAATTTTTTTCTTTCTCAATCCTTACCTTCTTTTCACTAAAAATATCTCTAACTTGGTCATATCTATAACTTATAGAAAGTTGTTCAGGAAATTTCTTCTTCACAGGAATATATTTCCTTAAAATAAAGTTTTCCCCTTCCTCTCCAGCAATATATATAGCAGCGAGTTCGGGTTGATATATATTGTTAACAATATTGATGATTTTATCAAGCAGTAAATCAAGTTCTGTTAGAGAAACAATTATACGATTTAATTCTAATATCGTTTTTATCATCTTCAACCTAAAAATTTCCAATTCACCATCATTCTTCTCAATATTTCTCTTAATAGCATAGGAAAGTTCTTCAAGAGAAAATGGCTTTACAAGAAAATCAGAAGCACCAGACCTCAATGCTCTTACTGCATTCTCAACCGTTCCAAAAGCGGTGATTATAATCACAGGTATATTTTTTTCCCTTATTTTATCAATGGCTGTAAAACCATCCATCTCTGGCATCTGGATATCAAGTAATATAACATCAAATCTTTCATTTTCTAATTGCCTCAACGCTTCACTTATCCCCTGATAGAAAGAAATCGCATATCCTTCTCCTTCTAAAAACTCCCTACAGAGATGTCCTATTTCTGGTTCATCATCAACTATAAGTACCTTCTTTTTATCCATTTCGTCTTCCTGTTTTTTCACAAAATTATTATACACCTTTATACTTATAGAACCAAATTCCTCTCTCTTGCAGGAATATTAATGGGAAGGGTAATTATAAAATTCTTTCCTGCAGGATGCAGGTTACATCTAAAACATCCACCATGGGATTCAAATATCTTTCTTGAAAGCATAATGCCTATTGAAACATTACTTCTTACCGAGGGACTGAAAGGAAGAAAAATTTCATCTCCATTCTGTAGATTTATTTTACCACCCTTTTCTATTATATCTATCTCTATATTTTCCCCATCTTTCTTAAAGTTAATAAATACAGCCCCATCTCCCCCTGTATCATCATATATAAAATCCATAATATAATTCACTGCTTCTTTTATTTTATCCTCATCTGCCGGAATAAAAACCTTCTCATCACCGGAAAAACTGAATCTTATACCATCCTTTCTTTTCATCTCATCCACACATTTCTTAAAAAGTTCTACAACATCCACAGAAACTGTTTTGAGTTCCATCTTATCTGCTATCTTATTTATCCTTTCTATTATTTCATTTATCCTTTGGACCTCAGTTTGCACTACTTCTGAAAACTTAATTCTGAATTCCTCATCATCATATTTTGCAGGTAACATCTGAGCGAATGTCTTGATTGCAACAAGTGGATTTTTAAGTTCATGGGATAACCGTGAAGCGAGCAAACTCCAGTATCTATCTCTCTCTGCTTCTCTCTCCTTCTTTTCCATCTCCTTAATAACAGTAAGATTTTGGAATATGGCAACCGCTCCGTTGACACCTCCATCTGCTTCTTTCAGAATGTTTATACTTAATCCTAATATAACCCTTGTAGGTATATATTCAATCTCCACCCTGTTAAACGTCTCCCCTGTATTCAATGCCCTTCTTATAAAGTCCGCTATCTGAGAACCAACTTTTTCTATCGGTTCGTTCTTCACCTCTTCAAATTTTATCCTGAAAATCTCCTCTGCGTATGGGTTAAACACAACTATCTTTCCCTTTTTATCAACAGCAATAATACCTGTGGGAATGTTATAAAATATCGCTTCCTGATATTCCTTACGGAAACATATCTCTTTATATAAAAAGGCATTTTCAAAAACCGTGCTCAGATAATCCATTATCATACTTAAAGAGCTTATATCTTTAGAAGTTACTTCATCTCCGGTTACTTTATCTCCAGCAAAAAAGACACCTATAAGTTCTCCCTTCAATGTCTTTAATGGAAAAGCAAACCGGCAGTTAATGGTATTCATAAAACTCTTACACTCAAAAGGTATCTCGTTTTCAGATTCAAAATTGAGAATACGATTTTTATTGAGAAACCAGAGTATAAATGGATGGTTCTGTTTGAGTTCTAACCCTGTAAAAACATCTCCCATTCCGAGAGACACTGATGGAACAAAAGATGTTCCTTTCTTTAGAAGAATAAGCATTCTGCTAATCTGAAATCTCTTTTTTATTATTTTAAGTACCTCTAAACCTGTCCTGTCAATATCCGAGAAATTCTCAGCCACTATCTCCAGAAACGACTGAAAGAATGTCTCTCTTTCCGGTTCAGAAGACATCTCTTCTTTCAGTTGTTCTCGTTTTTCTTTTCTTTTTATATCCTTTTCCTTTGCTTCTATAAACCTTTCTCTTTCCATTGCCCTTTTTATGATGTGTTTTATCCTCTCGGTATCAAATGGCTTTTCTAATACTTCAAAAGCACCTAATTCAAGAGATTGTTTAGCAACTTTATCGAAAGACGGAACGAGTTTCACTATTGTAAGTGTAGGGTCATAGGAAAGTAATTCCGTAAGGAGTTCCAGAGAGTTTACCTTGTTAAACTGAGAATCAAGTAGAATAATACATGGTCTTCTTTCTGATATAACCTTTAATGCATACTCTGGTGTAATATCCTCTATAAAATAATCCCCTTTAAATATCGCTTTCAGAGATACTGCTATTGTTTTATTTTCTGTTATAAGAAGCAAATAATTCATCCCCTTCATTCTCCTTCTGTCTAACAGGTAAAGTGATACATACTGTCGTTCCTTTTCCTTCCATACTTTCTATCTTGATATTTCCGTTATGTTCATCTATTATCCTCGCTACAATTGAAAGTCCAAGACCTGTCCCTTGTGTCTTTGTTGTAAAAAATGGTTCAAATATTTTACTCAATATATCTTCTTTTATTCCACAACCATCATCTTTTATTTCTATCCTTACTATTTCATATCCTTTACTAACCTTGATATTTATAGTTCCTTCTTTATCTATCGCCTGGGCACTGTTAATACATAAATTGAGCAATGCCTGTTTGAGTCTATCAGCATCTCCCTTTATAACAACCGGTTCATCACAAAGGTCCTCTTTTATCTCAATCTTTTTGTCGGGGAACTGTGGAGTAAGCAGAACCTTCGTTGCTCTTATTAACTCCTTTATATCAACATCTACCCATACAATACCTCTCGGTTTTGCAAACATCAGGATGTCTTCTACCAGTGCATTTATCCTGTCCACTTCCTTTATAGCAAGAGAAGAAAATTGTTCCCGAAAATCACTATCATTATACTTCTCCTGAAGAAGTTGTGCAAAGGTTTTTATAGAGACAAGTGGATTTTTAATCTCGTGGGCAATACCTGTTGCCATAACACCTAAAGATGCAAGTCGTTCTGCCCTTTTTATCCCCTCTTCCAATTCTTCCAAGTGTGTGACATCTGAAAATATTATCTGTGCACCTAAAAGTCCTCCATCTTTATCATAGAATAAAGAAGCATTAGCATTTAAAGATATATCCCTGCCTTCTTTCTTCATTTTAAAGTGTAGATACCTTACATCTTTTTTATTCTGTATAGAATAAGTAAGAATTTTTCTTATCTCTTCTGGTAGTACCTCACTGAAATATCTTCTCTCAATATCTTTTTTATTAAGTCCTGTAATATTTTCTGCCTCTCTATTTACGATATTGATATAACCACTTGCATCTGTCCCTATAACTCCTATAGGGAGATTTTCAAGAAGTGTCTCCTGATATATCCTTTCTCTCTCAATCTCTTGATAGAAAAGAAAGTTTTGCATTTTTAATGAGAGATAATATGATAGACGAGAAAAAACCTCTTCATCCTCAGGAGAAAAAAATTTACCTGAAACCTTCTCCCCAAAACACAAAATTCCTAAAAGTTTATCATCACTTAAAAGAGGCAGCACTATCTCTGCATTTATTTCTCTCATCTCTTCTATAATGGCAGTAGTTGTCTCTTCTGGAATTTTCCGTTCCAGTTCTCCCTTTATAAGTGGAATTGCTTTTATCCTCATCACCTGTTCAATTTTTTCAGGATATATATCTATATCAGATGTGATTTGTCCCTGTAAAGATATAGAAATAACAAAATTTTTACTGTGCCCTTCTACAGGAATAAAAAATATCTTCCCTTCTTTTATGCCTGTGCTTTCAAGAACTACCTTCAAACACCTTTCAAGAAATATTCTTATATCTCCCACTGTATAAAGAACCTTTTCCAATCCTCTAAGGATATCCTCTGGTGAATATTCAAGGTTAAAAATTTTAAAATTGACAAAATTGCTTATTCTCTTTCTTGCAGGTTCAAAGATAAAAACAATAAGAAGAAGTGCAAGTGTATCAGGCAGAATAGATGCTTCTGGAAGACGAGGAAGTAAAAACCATCTTAAAGAGAAAAGAGAGAGATTATAAAGCAAGAAGATAGAAAGGATAAGGAAAGAATAAGAAAGGACTTTTTGCATCAGTACAGAAACATCCATTATCTTGTATCTTGCTATCCCATAACCAATAAAACCATTCATTATTAATACTGATATAGGAGTAAACTGGACTAAAAAAGATGTTTTAAAAATTATAGGGAAAATAACCATAGAAAAGACAATAAAAATCGCAGCAAAGAACCATCCAAATAATATATACTGCAATTCTGCCTTCTTAAGTCCTTTTTCGTTTTTCATACTTCTTGACAAAATAATAAAGTCAAATATTATAGCAAGGAAAAATAAGGAATACCATAAAAGATATGGCCATCCATATGTAGCTTCAGGAATCATTTGCATTGGACTTGCTGGTTTTTTAAAACCAGTAAAAAGATTTGGTGAAAAAGAAAGAAAAAATTCGGCTATTGAAAAAAACATAACCATTAAATATTCTTTTCTTCTAAATTTCTTATTACCAACTATAGAATCAACAAAAATCAAAAAAGTAAAAGGGATAAAACTACCCAAAGCAAAAGCAACTTTCACCCATGATTCTATAGATTTTACTGAAGAAGCATTAACAATAAATAAAAAACAAGCAATCCATAGCCATACATTTGCACACGCTAAAACAAAAGTTTTATTTGGCAATCTTTTTGGATTGCTCTTATATACAAGATACATAATCATAGCATTGAGTAATAGAGTAAAAATTAAAATTATTGTTATAACACTCATATAACTTTCCTTATTAAAAGTGATGAACTACTACCCCCTAGTCCATGCGAATTAACCAGAGCAATATTTATCTCATTCTGTCTCGGATAGTTAGGAACATAGTCAAGGTCACAATCAGGGTCTGGAAATTCATAGTTTATTGTCGGAACCACAACATCCTCCTTCATACCCATTAACACAGATATCACCTGCATCACACCTGCTGCAGAATAAGGATTGCCTATATGTCCTTTGATTGAACTTACAGGAATCCTGTATATGTAAGAACCAAATACATCTTTTAACACGTTTGTCTCACAAAGGTCTAAAATCCTATCAGAAGGGCCATGAGCAGAAATGTAACTCACCTTATCAGGACTGATATCTGCCTCAGAAAAACATTTTTCTATCGCTCTCTTTAGACCTGCTCCCATCATCTCCTCCTTACTTTCTATACTCTGCCCATACCCTACAATTTCTCCATAGATATTAGCACCTCTTGATAAAGCACTCTCCAACTCTTCCATAATAACAACTGCTGCCCCTTCAGAAAGGACTCCTCCATCCCTATATCTATCAAAAGGACGACTTGCCTTAACAGGATCCATACTTTTTGTAACCATTCCAGCGGCTTCTAAACAAGCAAGCATAACAGGAGTGACAGGACTATCAGAACCTCCTGATAAAGCAATATTTATACTCCCTTCTTTTATTAATTGATATGCTACACCTAAAGCATCAAGACCTGCAGCACAACCTGTAGAAACAGTAAGATTACAATTATTGATACCACAAACTTCCGCTATTGCACCTGCTGGTGCATTTGGTAATCCAACAGCAGAAGCAAATGCTTGGACTCTCTCTTTACCTTTTAAATAAAGTCCTTTACATTGATGTTCTACTGTTCTTATATCCGTACTTGCAACACCCATAACTATACCAATTTTACGCCCTGAACAATTTTTAGAAATTATCTTTGCATCCTCCAGAGCCATTTTTGAACAGGCAACTGCAAACTGGGAAAACCTTGCCATCTTTCTCGCCTTTTTCTTTTCCACAAACTCCTCTGGAATAAAACCCCTCACTTCTCCAGCAATTTTTACAGGAAAATCTGTTGTATCAAAAAAACTTATATTTTTTATGCCACACCTTCCTGTCTTTAATGCATACCAGAAATCATCCTTCCCAATTCCGTTCGGAGCAATCACACCTATACCCGTTATTACAACTCTTCGTTTACCCATTATTCTTTCCTTGTGATTCTACTATTAACAGAAATTATCTCTTCCTCAAGTTTTTTTCTATTTCCTGAATAGAAATAATATCTATTGGTATTCAAAAAGTCCCTGAGGGTGGAGAACCCACTGACTTTATAAATCAGATATGCCTCATCCGATATGGATGTTTCAATACCCTCTTCCTGAAGTTCCTTCTGAAAAATAAATGTTTCTCTCGCATAGTCCTTAAAAGACATACCATTTATTCTATAGGGCAATGGTTCCCAGTATGTAGGGGGAAATAAATTTTTTATCTTATATGTCATAGTTTTTAAAGAGTATGTTTCCTTATCTTCTATTATAAAGTTAAACCTTTCAGGATATTTAAACCATACTGTCTGTGGATATACTCCTGCAAATTGTACAAGAACAGAGTCAGGGCTAACCTCTTTTATAAATTCCATCGTTTTCTTTCTGCTTTCTCTTGTCTCAAATGGTGCTGGGTAGATTACACTTACCACAGTAAATATCCCTGCTCTCTTACATTCTATAAGAACCTTCTTTGCCTTATCTATATTTATCTCTTTATTCATACCCTCTTTCAAAATCTTCTCATCCGCTGATTCAAGTCCAAAGAATATGGATTCACAACCAGAATTTTTTAATATAGAAAAGTCCACCTCAAATTCATTTAAATGTCCAAAACTTGTGTATTTAACCTCAATCTTATCTTCAAGAATTTTTTTTGCAACATCCATTATAAAACTACCTGGTGTACTTGAACCAGCATACTTAAAAGTAGACACCCCATATCTCTTTCTGTATTCCTTAATTTCATAAATCACCTTTTCAGGACTTTTTGTTCTCCTCCTGCCACTTTTTACAGGATGTATACAGAAAAAACAACTGTTAGGACATCCCCTGCTTTCATCCAGAACCAGTATTTTTAGTTTTTCATTTATATTGATATAGACATCCGGTGTATATACAGCAATAGGAAGATTATCAAGGTCTTCTATAAATTTTCTGGGTGTTTTTATCAATGTTTCTTCTTTACGAAATATGATATTAGGGATATCTTCTCTTCTCTTTTTTCCTGCTACATAATCAGCAAGATGGATAATTGTTTCTTCCCCTTCACCATAACATAGTGCATCAAAAAACCCTCCAACCTTATAAATCTCCTCTCCAAATATATCAACCTGTGGTCCACCTCCTATAATTTTTAATTCAGGATGCTTCTTCTTAAGGTATCCTCCTGCATTGAGCGACCATCTGAAACCATCACCAGCCCAGAGTTTAAATCCCACACAATCAATCTTTTCTTTCTCAACAAAGTTTTCAATATAACCCTGCAGTTTTTCAGAAAAAACTTCTTTATTTTTTTCTAACCGTTTATCTATAAGTTTGAGTTTTGCTATATCTATTAAAGAAGGGCTTTTCCCTTCAATAAATACCTTATGGGAAAATCTTTCAAGGAAACTGCTTATTTCATCCGTAAATACCTCTGAAAATAGTGAGGGCTGGTTAAAATCAAGAATTTTCACCCTCCATCCTTCGTTGATAAGCGATGATGCAAGAACTCCAAGCCCTATATCAGGTATAAAATCAGACAATATCTTGGGAAGTCCTGCAACTGAAATGAGCAAGAAGTTTCCAGTCATATCACTTATTATACAATGTTATAATACCTATTTGCAAAATATATGTTATAATAAATTACGAAGGAGGAAACAATGAAAAATACACCTATTGTTTGTTTCTGCAGTATTATAATTCTTACTGCTTCTTCTCTATTTTCACAGGCATTCAAAAATCCACCTGAAGGGGCATCTGCACTTTCACAGGCAGGTGCTTTTATTGCACAGTGTGATGATGCTTCCGCAGTTACACATAATCCTGCAGGACTCATTCAGATAGAAGGACAACAATTCATAATCGGGAGTGCTATACTCTATCCTGTAACTGAATGTAAAACAACTACCTATGATGGAGATATGAAAGAATCTATTACCTATCTACCCTATCTATTTTTTTCAACTGACATCGGAAATAATAGTCCATTACGATTCGGATTAGGTATAACATTCCCTTATGGACAGAGTACTGAATGGAGTAAGTCCGCTGTAAGAAACTGGATGTATTCAGTCCCTTATTACTCATCAATGTATACAATGAATATATCTCCTGTAGTTGCATACAGAATTACTCCTTCCTTATCTGCAGGTGCCGGACTCAATATATATAACAGCAAACTGAATATGAAATACCTTATCCCTGTAATGCCGCCTGTACCGCCACTGGAACTTAATGGAAAGTTAGATGTGGAGGGGACTGCCACCGGCTGGACTGCGGGACTTT
>JAOAIL010000004.1:0-43757 GCA_026414725.1 bacterium | reverse complement strand
TGCCGCCTGTACCGCCACTGGAACTTAATGGAAAGTTAGATGTGGAGGGGACTGCCACCGGCTGGACTGCGGGACTTTTTTACAGACAGGAAAGATACAGCATAGGACTCAGATACAAAAGTGATTTTACTATTGAATATGATGGTGACTTTAAAATGGATGGAACAGAGTTTCCAGCAGAAATGGAAATAAACTTTCCTGATAACATAGGACTGGGTATTGCCTTTTTCCTGAATGAA
This sequence comes from bacterium, assembly GCA_026414725.1. Taxonomy (NCBI): domain Bacteria; species bacterium. Next base: position 43,518 of record JAOAIL010000004.1, on the reverse strand, counting down.
CGTCTGAAGATAGAGATTGATGGTGAATGGTTTGGGTTTTCTTCTATAAAAAGAATCCCTGTTTCCATAAGTGGTTTCCCTCCCTATATTGAAAAAAACTGGGATGATATCTATACCATCGCTTTAGGAACTGAATACAAAAAATCCGATAGAGTAAAAATCAGAGGAGGGATTATATATATCCCCACCCCTATCCCTGAATCCACATGGGACCCGAGTTTACCGGATGCAGATAGTTTTGTAATTACAGGAGGAGGAGAATTTTCAACAAGAATAGGTATCTTTAACATACTGGCTGGTATCCATATCTTTGACGAAAGGACTATAGAGAAAGGAGCTCTTTATGATGGAGAATATCAATCCACAGGATATTTCATCAACCTTGAATACAAAATACCTTTCTGAAAAGGACCTAAAATTAGGAACAATCCTTGTGATTGATGATGAACTTGGACCAAGAGAATCACTGAGGATGCTTTTTAAAGATGATTATAATGTTATCACAGCAGATTCAGGAGATAAAGGAATCAATGAATTAAAACAACATAACCCTGATGTAATTATCCTTGACCTTAAGATGCCTGATAAGGGAGGTATTGAAACCCTTGAAGAAATTAGACATATTGATGAAAAAGTTCCTGTTATTATACTGACTGGTTATGGGGATATTGAAGCAGCAAAGAAGGCAATACACTTAGGTGCAATAGAATTTATCAGTAAGCCCTTTGATGTTAAAGAGATGCGAAACATTGTAAAAAGGGCGAGTGAGAAAAGGTTCATAGAAAAAAGGTCTGAACGGCTTATTGCTGACCTGAATACACTGAATAAAAACCTTACAATAAGGATGGCACAACTTGAGAATATGGCTACGATAGGGCAACTTGCTTCTGAGATAATACATGATATTAATAACCTCCTTGCCATTATCTATGGATATACACAACTTCTTGTTAAGGAAATCAATATCCAGAATATCCCTGAAAATAATAAAAAATATATAGAAATTATAGAACAGGAAATCAGCAGATGTAGACACCTTACAAGCAGTATTCTTGAAATGGCAAAGGCAAAGAAAAATATAGTAGATACTGATATAAATGGTATAGTAAAAAAAGTTGTTGAGTTATTTGAAAATTCATCTCTCGGTAAAAATATTGAATTTAAGTTATTTCTTGATAAAATCCCGCTAATCAAGGCAGACCCATATCAATTACATCAAGCAGTGGTTAATATAGTTCTAAACAGTATACAGGCAATGGGAAATAAGGGTAATATTACTATCAAAACAGGTGTATATAATGATTATCTTGTCCTTTCTATAAAAGATGTGGGGAAGGGTATCTCTGAAGAATTAATCTCAAAAATCACTGAACCATTTGTTACAGAAAAAGAAACAGGGACAGGACTTGGCCTTACCATTGCTATGAGAGTTATTAAAAACCACAATGGAAAAATGGAGATTAAAAGCAAACCTGGAAGTGGAACTGAGGTTATTATCTCTCTTCCTGTAAAATAAGGCGGGGATTATTGCAAAAAATCCATATCCTGTTGTAAAATTAATGTATGCAAAGAATTATTAAAATGATACAATTATTGGAAAAAGCATACCCTTCTGCAAAGACGGAATTGCTTTTCAATAATCCCTTCCAGTTACTTATTGCTACAATCCTTTCAGCACAGACAACAGACAAAACAGTAAATAAAATTACACCTGTCCTTTTTAAAAAATATAAAACCCCTTTTGATTTCGCAAAAGCAGATATAGAAGAACTTAAAAAATATATAAAAGGAGTGAACTACTATAACACAAAGGCAATAAATATAAAGAAACTTGCAGAGATAATTGTTAACCAGTACAATGGAGAGATACCCTCTACTATTGATAAACTTATACAATTACCAGGGGTAGCGAGAAAAACAGCAAATGTTGTTCTATCACAGGGATTTGGCAGAGCAGAGGGAATTGTTGTTGACACCCATGTAAAACGACTGGCAGAACGTTTGGAATTGAGTAAGGCAAAAACACCTGAGAAAATTGAACAGGACCTTATGAAACTTATACCTTACGAAAAATGGATTTCTTTTCCATTTGCACTGATACTTCACGGAAGGGCTGTCTGTAAGGCAAAAAATCCATTATGTGGTATATGTATTTTAAAACCATTATGTCCCTATGGAAAGGCATCAAAATGTCAAACATCTTAAAAAAAATTGATGTAATTTTGTTATTACTTATCATTTCTGGCTGTAGCGCAACGATTGAGACAGGTACAACCAGACAGAAAGAAGTATTAAAAAAGACATATCACTATGTCAGACAGGGTGAAAATTTATTCAGGATTTCAATGTATTATTATGAAGGAAAATCAACAAAAGAAGTTCTTGATGGTGTTGAGAAAATAAAAAATGCCAATGACATAAGAAACAATAGTATATCAGTAGGACAACGGCTTATTATCCCTTATACAGCAAAAAAACAGCCAAACTATCCTTTACTGCCTCCCTCTGATATTACAACAGCAATAAAATCGTACTCAAATCCATCTTCTACTACAAAAGAAACAAATATTGAACAGACACCATCCACAACTGAGTATCGGCCTATACTGATTGACAGGACATTTATATGGCCTGTCAGTGGAAAAATAATATGTAATTTTGGCGAACTGGATAATCAGGGAATAGATATACTCATAGCCCCGGGGACAGAGGTACACTCTGTGGATGATGGGAAAATTGTATTTGCAGGAATAACCTCAAAATATCAAGAGACCATAATTATTCAACATTCATCAACTGTTTATACTGTATATAGTCACGACCTTGATTTAATGGTACAGCAAGGTGACTATGTAAAGAAAGGGACACCTATAGCAAAAGTGAAAAGTGGGACACACAGAACAAGATATATCCATTTCGAAATCAGGATTAACAATGTTGCTGTTAACCCTTTGATGTATCTCCCACAACAATAAGGAGTAATATGAAAGAGATATTTACTTATGAAGGTGAACAACTTCTGGCTTCTTATGCTGTAAAACCGTCAGAGACACTTGGAAGGAAATATGCAGAGAAAGAACACCCTTTTAGAAATCCTTTCCAGAGAGATAGAGATAGGATAATCCACTCTACAGCATTCCGCCGATTAGAATATAAAACCCAGGTTTTTATATACCATGAGGGGGACTATTACAGAAATAGGTTAACACATACATTAGAAGTTCAACAGATTGCCAGAACAATTGCAAGGATATTAAAACTCAATGAAGACCTTGTAGAAGCAATATCACTTGCGCATGATATTGGACATACACCTTTTGGACATAAAGGTGAGTCCGTCCTCAACGAACTTTTAATAGAAAGAGGATTTAAGGGATTTGAACATAACAGACAGGGACTACGGATTGTGGATAAACTTGAAAAGAGATACCCGCAGTTTCCGGGTCTTAACCTGTCATTTGAGGTTAGAGAAGGCATTATAAGGCATAACACAAGTTATGACATCCCGCTGGATGAAGATGAGTTTGAGGACTTCATAAAATATCCTTCCCCTTCTCTTGAATCACAGGTAGTAAATTTTGCAGATGAGATTGCCTATACCTGTCATGACCTTGACGATGGTTTAAAATCGGGCATTATAACCATAGATAAACTCAAAGAAATTCCCCTCTGGAAGGAGATAGACGAAATATCATATATGGATGGGATGGACGAAGAAATACAGAAAACCGTTATTATAAGAAATCTCATAAATCATCTCGTTATGAAACTGATTGAAAAAAGTAGAGAAAATATCCAGAGGGCAGGTGTAATAACTGTTGGAGATGTAAGAAAAAATATCCCCATACTATCCTATCCTGAAACATTGAAAAAGAAATTTGAACAGATGCAAAAATTCCTTGAAGACCAGATGTACTCTCATTTCAGGGTGATAAGGATGACCCACAAAGGTGCAATGATAATAAAGGACCTGTTTAATGCCTATATAGAAGAACCCAAGCAACTTCCACCACATATACAGGAACGGATGAAAAAAGAGCCACCTGCAATAGTCATCGCTGACTATATTGCAGGTATGACAGATAGATTCGCACTTTCAGAACATAAAAAACTTTTTGACCCTCACTATCCTGTATAACAGGAAGAGGGTAATCCTTATCCTACCTATCTTCCTGAAAGAGATAGGGGATTTAAAATGAAGGGTAAAACCTGGAATTGAACTTATAATGTCTGATACAAAAAAATTTTGGATATGTGCAGTTCTTGCTGGATTAGGACCTGTTGGAGCCAAAAAACTTCTGGAAGTGTATGGTAATATTGAGAAAATTTTTAATCTCTCTGTAAAAGAGATAAAAGAAGCAGGGATTCCTTTAAACACAGCAGAAAATATAAATAATTGGGAGAGATTACCATGGAAACAAGAGATAGAATTCTGTAGAAAAAACAATATAACTCTCGTAAGTATAGACGACACCTCTTATCCACGTCTATTAAGAGAAATCCATAATCCCCCAATTCTCCTTTATGTGAAAGGAAATCTACCTTCTGATAATGATATCTGTCTTGCTATTGTAGGCACACGTAATCCTTCAATATATGGGTTAAAAATGGCTGAAAAATTTGCTGAACAACTTTCTTTTTACGGAATTACTGTTGTAAGCGGTATGGCAAGGGGTATAGATACAGCAGCACATAGAGGTGCTTTAAGAACAGGTGGTAAAACAGTAGCAGTACTTGGATGTGGAATGAAATATTGTTATCCTGTTGAAAATCTCTCTCTGTCAAAAGAGATAGAAAAAACAGGGGCAGTAATAACAGAATTCCCCTCATATATAAAACCGAAACCAGAAAACTTTCCGAGAAGAAACAGGATTGTATCGGGTATGTCCAGAGGTGTTCTGGTTATTGAAGCAGGACAGAGAAGTGGCGCACTTATAACCGCTAATCTTGCCCTTGAACAGGGTCGTGATGTATTTGCTATCCCGGGCAGGGCAGATGATATAACATCCAAAGGGACCAATCAACTTCTAAAAGAAGGAGCAATTCTCGTTGAGAGTGTTAATGATATACTGGATGCTTTGAATCTTAAAATCACAAAAAAAGAGAATAAAGATGAAGAGAAAACCTTAATCCTATCAGAAATGGAAAGAAAAATACTTAACAGGATACCTTTAGGAACAAAAGTATGTCTTGAAGAGATATTAATGAATATAGGGATAGAACAGCATCTGCTTTTTCAGTCACTTCTTTCACTTATCACAAAAGGCATTATAATTGAACTGCCGGGTAAGTTCTACACAAGAAAATAATTGATAATCTTAAAGAAAAAGGATACAATATCTCATAATCCCTTACCCGTTCTTCTTCCTGATATAAAGAAGGCAATTAAGGGGAAAGGAATACAGAGAGCAAAAATAGCCATAGAAAAACTCTCTGCTAAATGGGGGGCAAAATGAGAATATGGAGCAGGATAGTTGGAACACTCTATATTATAGCAGGTACTATTTTCTCCTTTATACTTCTTGTTTTATGGGCAACCGGTGCAAAAGAAGAGATTTTTGACAAACTTAAGATATTTTTTCAGAATAACATATCAGGATTTGGTATCACAGGAATAGTACTTGTAATGATAGGAGTTGTTTGGCTTGTAAACTGGTTTGACTATATTTATAGAACAAAGGTTATCGCTTTTGACAACCCGGGTGGAAAGATAAAAATATCCCTGCGTGCTATAGAGGACTATATCAGTTCTATGTTGATGAAACAGATTAATGGAATACGGTCATTAAAAGTAAAAAGTTCTATCTCGGCAAAAGGACTTGAAACGAAGATAAGGGTTAAACTCTATGCACATCTTAATATACCGGAGATATGTTCAAAAATCCAAGAAATTACAAAAGAATATCTTCAGGATGCTGTTGGTATTGAAAGGATATCAAATATTGAGGTCTTCGTAACAAGCATTAAGCAGAATGGACAGAAAATAGAAGAAGAAACCTATGATGAAGAAGATGCAGGATAACGAAAAAGAGATTATAAGGGAATGTATATCAGAAAGTATAAGGATAAAGGAGTTATTACTAAATCCACAGGTAATTGAAAAATTCATTATGGTATCCAATGTTATAGTAGAAACATTAAAAAATGGGCGAAAGATTCTCATCTGTGGAAATGGTGGCAGTGCAGCGGATTGTCAACACTGGGCTGCTGAAATGATAGGAAGATTTCTGAAAGAAAGGACCTCTCTTCCTTTTATCGCTCTTACCACCAATACATCAGAATTAACATCCATTGGAAATGATTATTCATTTGATATCGTATTCTCAAGACAGGTAGAAGGACTCGGAAAGAAGGGAGATGTCCTCATATGCATCTCCACTTCCGGTACTTCAAAAAATGTCATAAATGCAGCGAAAACAGCAAAGAAGAAAAAGATGAAGGTGCTTGCACTTACAGGAAAATCCCCATCTCCTCTTTCAAAGATATCAGATATAACTATTTCCGCTCCATCTACACAGACACCGAGAATACAGGAAGCACATTCTCTTATCATCCATATACTCTGCCACCTTGTTGAGAAAAAACTTTTTGAATAAATAAATTTTTTAATGGAATTCATATACTACTTATGTATGAGATATTGAGAGTTATTGATGCCAATTTTAACCGTGCGAGAGAGGGACTAAGAACTATAGAAGATGGGATAAGGTTTTACTATAATTTAGATAAATCTCTCATAAAGAAGGTAAAGCATATAAGACATGCTCTTTCCATTGCTGTTGATAGGTATTTCGGTTTATCAGTAATTAAGAAAGGAAGAGATACTATAGGAGACAGAGGCAAAGATATTGACAACAGAGATAAACAGGATATAAAACAATTGATAGAAAGAAACTTTATGAGGGTATCAGAAGCAATGAGGGTAATGGAAGAATATTCCCGTTTAACCATACCCTCTGCTTCACAGAAATTTCACAATCTAAGATTTAATCTTTACAACTTAGAGAAAGAAGTACTCCTTTCTATAAGCAAAAAAGATATACCCATACCGTTTGTATCTGTCCTTTTAAATCTTGATACAAAACCATCGCTATCAAATATAAAAAAGATTATAGATTGCAAGCCAGATATGCTCATGTTATGCTACCCGGGAGATAACCAGCGTTTCTTCTTAAATATGGCAAACAAGATAAGGAAAATAGTTCCCCCATCTTTAACATATCTCATATGTGGAAGACCTGATATTTGTATACTCTGTGATGCAGATGGTGTTTTTCTTAACAGAAAAGATCTACCTTACAGAGAGGTAAAGGAACTCCTTCAAGACAGAGTCATCTTGACAGATGAGTTAAAAATCGTTAATATACCTGTTAAAGAAACAAATATCAACCAAGGTTCCCATCTTAAAAAACTTCTTAAAGATGATATGGATGGTATTATACTTATAATAGGAAAGGATATTCCTGAAAAAATTGAAACAATAATAAATATGATAATAAGAGAGGTAAAAAGTTATGGCAAACGAAGAAAAAAAACAGCCAGAAAAGAATAATTTTAACCTATTCAAAGGATTATTATTCTGGATAATAGCAGGAATTATTCTTATAATAATGGCACATTTTGCAGGACTTGAAGGGAAAAAACAGGAGATTATATACAGCGGTTTTCTCAATGAAGTAAAGCAGGGTAATATTGCAGACACTGTTATAATAAAAGAGGATATTATTTCTGGTACACTGAAAGATGGAAAAAAGTTCTACACATACAAACCCGATGACCCTGAACTTTTTAACATTTTAAGAGAGTATCAGGTTAATTTTAAAGTAGAGCCATCCTCAAACATATGGGTTAATATACTTGTCTCCACGATCCCTATACTCCTTGTTTTTCTTCTTATATGGTTTCTTGTATTCAGACAGATGTCATCTGAAAGCAGCAGAGTAATGGCATTTACGAAAAGCAGGCCCATTATGCCTGATAAGAAAAACCGTGTTACATTTGATGATGTGGCTGGTTGTAAAGAAGCAAAAGAAGAGTTGCGTGAGGTAATAGAATTTTTAAAAGACCAGAAAAAATTTCAACGACTCGGAGGAAAGATTCCGCGGGGTATCCTTCTTATAGGTCCTCCCGGGACAGGTAAGACACTTTTGGCAAAGGCAGTTGCGGGTGAAGCAGGGACTCCTTTCTTAAGTATGAGTGGTTCTGAATTCGTGGAGATGTTTGTAGGTGTGGGAGCAGCAAGAATAAGAGACCTTTTCCGACAGGCGATGCGACTCAGTCCCTGTATTATTTTTATTGATGAACTTGACGCTGTAGGAAGGCAGAGATTTGCAGGGATTGGTGGTGGACACGATGAAAGAGAGCAGACACTTAACCAGCTTCTTGTACAGATGGATGGATTTCCTACTGAAAGTGGTGTGATTGTTATGGCTGCAACAAACAGACCGGACGTCCTTGACCCTGCCTTAACAAGACCTGGTAGATTTGATAGAACCATTGTTATTGACCTACCTGATATTCAGGCGAGAGAAGAGATTCTTAAAGTCCATATGAGAAACAAGCCCATAGATGAATCTGTTGATATAAAGATACTCGCGAGGGCAACTGCAGGACTTTCAGGTGCAAACCTTGAAAATCTTGTAAATGAAGCAGCGCTTCTTGCAGCGAGAAAAGGGAAGCACAAAATAGATATGTCTGACTTTGAAGAAGCAAAAGATAAGGTTTTGATGGGAGTAGAGAGAAAAAGTTTAGTAATCAGCGATAAAGAGAAAAAAATCATTGCCTACCATGAAGCAGGGCATACACTCGTTCAGAAACAACTTCCTGAAGTATATCCTGTACATAAAGTTACTATTATACCCAGAGGGCAGGCATTGGGAATAACACATATACTTCCTGAAGAAGATAGATTTATTGAAAGTAATGTTTATTACAAAAACTCTATCTGTGCTCTTATGGCTGGAAGGAGTGCAGAAAAAATGATATTTGGCAAGATATTTACAGGTGGAGAGAATGACCTTAAAATTGCTACAGAGATAGCAAGACGTATGGTATGTGAATGGGGGATGAGCGAAAATTTAGGACCTGTAAGTTATCACCACAATGAAGCGGTATTCCTCGGCAGAGATATTGTCCGCCAGAGAGAATATAGCGAGGATACATCAAGAGAGATAGACAATGAGATAAGAAGGATTTTAGAAGAGGCAGAGAAACAAGCGATGGAAATACTTACAGAACAGAGAGATAAATTAGAAAAACTTACTGAAGAATTATTACAGAAAGAGACACTTAATTCAGACGAAATAGATGAGATATTAGGACTTAAGAAAAGGGAGAATATTAATGGACCAGAGGAAGATAGAGGAAGCAATTAAATTAATTATTGAGGCAGTAGGAGAAAATCCTAACAGAAAAGGAATTAAAGAAACACCAAAACGGGTAGCAAGGATGTATGTAGAACTTCTCGGTGGTATAGAGGAAGACCCTGAAAAGGTATTAGGAAAGACATTCAAGGAGAACTTTAACGAACTTGTTCTTGTAAAAGACATTCCTTTTTTTTCATTATGTGAACATCACCTCCTCCCTTTTTATGGGAAGGCACATATAGCGTATCTGCCTGATAATGGTATTGTTGTGGGTATAAGCAAACTTGCACGGCTTGTAGATATATTTTCCAGAAGGATGCAACTACAGGAAAGAATTACCAACCAGATTGCCGATACCATTATGAAGGTTCTAACCCCACAGGGAGCAATGGTTGTAATTGAAGCAGAACATATGTGTATGAGTATGCGGGGAGCGAGAAAGGCAGGAACGAAAATAGTAACATCTGCAATGAGAGGAATCTTCTTAAGGGACTTCCGCACCAGAACAGAAGCCATCAATCTCATCATGCCTAAATAAAAATCATCTTAAAAGGGGAGAAAAGAGAAGAACAACTCCAACAATCATAAGGATAATACCTGCGATGGCAAATATATCAGATATCCCTTCTTTTTGGTATGTGAGTTTCGGCTTGAATGTAAGGTATATACCTCCTCCTATCAAAACAATTCCTGCCACTACCTGAGTAATTATCTTTGGTTCCATTAATCTACTCCTTTACACATTGATTATATCATCCTGCCGTATACTATACCATCCTTATCTATCCCTTCTGCTTTCACACAAACAATTTCATTTATAATACAATTATCAGAACAAAGTTGGATTTTTACAGGAAGATATTGAGAAGAATATCCTTCCCAGAAACTATCTTTCTGTCTCTCAATAAGAACCGAGAGTTTCTTACCCAGAAACTGCTTTTTTACCTTTACGGATATCTCATCTGCCATTTCTTCCAATGTTTTTTCCCTTTCTTTTTTTATCCTTTCAGAAATATCACCTTCCATTGAAAAAGCAGATGTTCCTTCCCTTTTTGAATACCTGAATATATGAACTTTAAGAAAACCAATCTCCTTCACTGCCTTAACACTCAATGCAAAATCATCATCCTCCTCATAAGGGAAACCTACCATTATATCTGTAGTGAATGTAAACCTATTTTCCTTATCTTTTTTTCTTATCTTCTCTATCCTTTCTAAATACTCAGAAAATGTATATCTCCTTCCCATAAGTTTAAGGATTTTGTCAGAGCCACTCTGTAAAGGGATATGAAGATGAGGACAGAAAAGTGGATAGGAGAGAAGATAATCACAGAGTTTATCAGTAAGATAAAAAATCTCTATTGAACTCAGACGAAGACGTTTCAATCCATTTATATTTTTCAACCTTTCCAGTAAATGTATAATATCTGTATCCGTATCCTTACCATATGCTCCTGTATCAATACCCGTTAGTACAATCTCTTTGTATCCATTAGCACACAGATTTCTTACCTCTTCTATAATCTCACTTTCATTTCTACTTTTTATACTTCCTCTTACATAAGGAACAATACAGTAGGTACAGAAATTCTCACACCCATCTTCTATCTTTACAAATGCACGGGTATGGTTATAGAAGAAAGTTATGGTTTTTTTCTTTGATGGTATTTGCGGAATAACCTTTACCTTTACATCTATCTTTTCCAAAAATCCTGTTTTCTTCACAGCACAGCCAGTAAGCCATATTTCTTTCCCTTCGGCATGTACCTTTCTTATAAAACTCCTCTCTTCCTTTTCTGCCTTACTTGTTACACAGCAGGTATTAACAATTACTACTTCTGCATCTTTGAGAGGAGAGAATCTATATCCCTCTTCCTGTAAATTCTCAAGTAATAACTGGCTATCATACTGGTTTGCCTTGCATCCATATGTCTTTAAAAAAAGTTTCATATTCCGAAGAATTTCTTTGAATTATTCAGGATTATTTCAGCACATTCTTTTATCTCAAGTCCCTTAACATTTGCAATCATCTCCACAATATATTTTACCTTTGAAGGGTCATTTCTTTTGCCTCTGTAAGGAGTTGGTGCAAGGAATGGTGCATCTGTCTCTGCCATTATCATATCCAGAGGATAGTCCCTACATACTGTACGGACATCTACTGCATTTTTAAAAGTAATTGTGCCTGTAAAAGATATATAAAATCCCCTATTTTTACAGTAATCCGCCATCACATTATCTCCACCAAAGCAATGGAAAACAACCTTTTCAGGCAGTTTATATTTTTCACATACTTCAATCACCTCATCCCTGCTATTTCTCTGATGGATTATCAGAGGAAGGTTCAATTTTCCTGCTATATCAATATGGGCAATGAATAACTCTCTCTGTTTTCTTTCTGTATCCCTTGCATAATAAAAGTCCAGTCCTGTTTCTCCAATACCTATAACCTTTTTGTTTTTAGCAAGTTTTTCTATCTCAAAAACATCAGAAGTTGAGACATCTTTAACATCAAGAGGATGTATTCCAACATTAGCATAAACATCAGAATATCTTTCAGATATAGCAACAGCACTTCTACTTTTTTCAACTGATGAGCCAGGGTTGATAATAGCAATTACCCCTTCCTTTTCTGCTTCTCTTAACACCTCTTCCCTGTCATTGTCAAAATCAGGGAAGTTTAGATGACAGTGTGTATCAATGTACATAGGAATAAAATGAAATCTATAAAAATTTAATGATACAGTATCTTCTTAAACATCTTCGGATGGAAAATAACAATCACTAATCCACCTATAATATTCCCTATGGTAACAGGGATAAGATTTTTCCACATAGATAAAAAATTACTTAAAAAACATCCTTTCACAAGAAACCCAGCAGGAATAAAATACATATTAGCAATGGAGTGTTCATACCCACTGGCAACAAATGCCATAATAGGGAAATAGATTCCTAATATCTTACCACTAACAGTAAGGGAAGAAATACAGAGAATTACTGCAAGACAGACAAGTATATTACATAAAATACCTCTTGTAAATGCTTCAATAAATCCGAGTTTCATCTTATTCTCTGCCACAGTAATTGCTGAAATTCCTATCGGTGTAAAAGAATCCGGACCATAGCCTAAAAGTCCTGTATGATAAACAAGATATGCGAGAAGAAGAGAACCAATAAAATTACCAGCATACACAATGAACCAGTTTCTGAGAAGTTTAAAAATGTTATATCTACCTGTAAGTGTCCCGATTGTCATAAGGATATTTCCTGTAAAAAGTTCAGCACCCGGTATAAGAACAAGCATAAGTCCTAAACTGAATACACTACCAGAAAGAAGCTTGGTAATCCCTGGGTCTAATGTCCCTCCACTTGTAATACTCAATGCTGTCTGGGCACCAAACCCGATATATATACCTGCAAGGATACCAAAAAGAAAAAGTTCCAGCCAGTTTGCTTCTGCTTTTTTTGTACCAATTTTTGTCAATTCCTGTGAAATCTCCTGAGGTGAAAGAAAAAGTTTGGTCATAATCTCTTCCTCCCTACAAAATCTTCAGGGAGAAATCCAGTGCCTTTGCTGAATGTGTAATAGCACCAATAGAAACCCTGTCCAAAGGAAGGTTCTTTATTTTCTCTATCGTATCAATATCTATATTCCCAGACCACTCAATAATAACCTTTTTTCTATCTTTACCGAGATACTTTACAAATTTTTGCAGTTCTTTCTTATCCGCATTGTCAAACATTATAATATCCGCACCTGATTTATAGCCAGCAACTGCCTCATTAAAATCTCCCACTTCTACCTCTATTTTATATCTTCCTTTTGCTTTCCTTTTTATCTTTTCTATCGCATAAGATATGGCGGATTTTTTATTCAGTCCATTACTTTTCATTATTGCTGTAATATGGTTATCCTTTATAAGCACCATATCAAAAAGTCCGAACCTATGGTTCCTGCCACCACCTACCTTCACCGCATATTTCTCAAGTGTCCTTAAAAGTGGTATGGTCTTTCTTGTATCATAAACATTAATATTTCCTGCCTTTTCCACAAACCTTTTTGTAAGTGTTGCTATACCTGAAAGATGCTGTAAGAAGTTTAATGCAGTCCTCTCGCCTGTAAGGAGTTCTTTTAAAGGTCCTTTTACTTCAGCAACTTTTTGTCCTTTATGCACATATCCACCCTCTTTTACATAGAATTTAAATCTAAAAGAAGGGGAGAGGGTCAAAAATACATTTTTGAATATATCTATCCCGCAGATAATACCCTCTTCCTTTGCTGTTAAGACCGCATCCACAGTAAAATTCTTCTCAAACAAAAAGGAAGTGGTAATATCTTTTTTTCCTCTATCTTCTCTGAGTGCCTTTTTTATCAGTTTCTTAATATACCTTTTCATTGCATTTTTTCTTTTTTATATCCTCTCCCTTAAGGGGAGAGGATTAAGGTGAGGGTGAAACCTTTATTACTTAATTCCCTCTCATCCTTTCCTTCTCCCCCTTTATCTGGGGAGGAATTTCTTTCAATCTCTTATATTTTACTACTTTCTTAACATAATTTTCAATTTTTCGTCCGGAGAAGGGTGCAGGGCAAGGGTGAAACCTTCCCTTTACTTTTTACCCCCACCTAATTTCCTCCCCCTCATATGGGGAGGATTTGTGCTGTATTACTCTCCCTTGAGGAGAGAGGATATGGGTGAAGGTGAATAAAAAAAGAAGGGGGCTTTTGAAAGCCCCCTTCTGTAAATCCCTTAGATGCAGTGGTTTAGAATACAACCTTCATAGACGCAATCAACTGCCATGGGTCATCATCAAAGTAGTCCTGGATTGCATCTCCGAGAAGAAGCACACCATACTGGAGACCAAATGAAAGGTCTTCACTGTATTTGTAGGTAAGTCCTGCATCTATCTCATTACCTACTGCTGTTTCATCGTTCCAACCTGCCTCTTCCATGAAGGACACATTAAACCAATCCAGAGAAACCGCTACCTTTTCAACAGGACTGATTCCACCACCAACATTGATGACTCTGGCATTTGAAAGTCCATAAGGATTGACGGTTGTTGCAAGTATATAATTGATGGCACCTATTCTGGATGCAACGTTGGATGGGAAGAAACTTATCCACTGTGTATTATCGGCATCTCCATCATTCCCTGAATAGAGATTTAACTGTGCCTTTATATATGCAGCCATCTCTGACTGAGGGAAGTTATACTGACCTGAAAGAAGGAGTGCCCATCCTTCATTGTCAGCACCATCCCACTCTCCGAACTGCTTTGCATACTCACCTTTAAGTGCAAATCCTGCAAGATCTCCTGTCGCGCGAATACCTACAGTAGAAACATCTTCATCAACAGCGTAATCCTGGAGAGTGACATAATACCCTTCTATTCTCGCAGCATCACCTGCCTTGAAGCCGAGGTTAATTCCATAGAGGTTACCATCATTATCACTCAATGTTTCCCATATCTTAGCTCCAAATGCAGTTAGGTCAAGAGGAACCTGGTTGAATGTATAGTCAATTCTTACCGCATCAAATGCCTTCTGCTTTCCGAGGTCCTGTGCTAAAGGTAAAGTTGTAGGATAGGTATCAAAAGGAACATATGCACTTCCTACAACCAACCCTTCACCGAACTGGATTTCCTGTCTTCCAACAGTAAGTACCAATCCAGGGGTAAGAATATCTGATACCTTTATGTATGCAAGGTCAAGGTCTATATCAGTATCAGAACCTGGCATAATCTCTGTCCAGGAACCCCACCATATACGTTCATTTATCAGGCGGACCATTGCCTCAACATTCTCTGTAAGCATCGCCTGAACATAAACCCGTGTATTTGTCTGCAGGTGAGTTATTTCATCACCATATGGATAATAAGTCGGGTACATATTCATTCTCTTGATTCCATATATATCAATATCTCCCCCTACCTTCACACTTTCAACAGCAGAAAAGGCAGGGATTGCCATTGCGACTACCGCAACAGCAACAAGTATTCTTTTCCACATACTCATTTTCATTCTCCTTGTTGTTATCTATACTCATCCGAGTGAATTCAAAAATACTCTTTTGAAACCACTCGGTTCTTCTCTACTTCACACCACAAATCCGTCGCTCTTCCTTTCTGGTCTCTGCCTTTTTCTTCTTTCTTCACCTCCTTTCCGGCATATTAAACCAGAAACGCATACGGACTATCTTTAACAATTATTATACCTGCCATAAAACTTTTGTCAAGAGCAACACCTACTTACTATTTTACTACACTATCTTTTCCTGTCAAGTACAATTTTATCTCTCCTCAAAGGAGAGGAAGAAGAGCAACTCCTCCTCATATGAGGAGGGATAACTAAACTTTCTTCTCCCTCAGGGTGAGAAAAATTAGAAAGGTCTCACCCTCACCCGTACCCTCTCCCCTCTAAGGGCGAGGGAGATAAAGAGAAAGAAGGAGAAAGTTAAGAGAGAATATCACCCTCACCCTGTCTTGCCCTGACGGGCTTTTGCCAACGGGCTCACTATCTCGGCGGACGTACCAGAAAATGCTTTTAAACATTTATCGCATGGGGACACCTTCAATAAAAAAGATAAATAATAAATAATTCCTAACCATATCCTTGACAGATATTTTTATTAAAGGTATAATGCTTTTCACTATGGGAAGAAAAAAACAAGGAAACGGAAGGGATTCAAATCCCAGATATGCTGGTACGAAGGTTTACAGTGGACAGACCGTCACTGCTGGAAGTATTATTATCCGGCAGAAAGGTAGTAGAGTAATACCTGGCAAAGGTGCCTGTATGGGAAAGGACTTTACCATCTTCAGTTTAATTGATGGAATGGTGGAATTTGTAGAAAGGAAAGGGAAGAAGGTGGTACAGGTAGTCCCTGTGTCCCAATGATAAAACACTCCATTGAAATAAAAAAACTGGAAGATATTAAAACAATCTCTAAGAAGATAGATAATATCTTTACAGAGGAAGAGCAGAAAAGTAATAAAATAACCCTTACAGGCAAATTTGCAGCAAAAGATGCCTTTCTTAAAAATATCGGTATTGTTCCATCAGAAAGGTTCTATAAAAAGATTGAGATTGGCAAAATGTCTTCAGGGAGACCTTTCATAAAAATTCTGGATACAAATCTTTCTAACAAAATCGCTGGCTATAAAATATCACTATCTATATCACATACAAAAGAAGAGGCAGTGGCTATCTGTATCCTCTATAAAACAAATAATGGGAAAAAGGAAGCGAGATACACATAAAGGGGACTACGGACACTTATTTATATTAGGTGGTAGCCCTGGATTGACAGGTGCTGTATGTATGGCTGGAGAATCCGCATTAAGAAGTGGGTGTGGACTCGTAACAATTGGTATTCCTGAAGGACTGAACGATATTATAGAAATAAAACTGACTGAAGTAATGAGTTTACCACTGCCACAGACAGATAGAAGGACATTTTCTAAAAAAGCAATAAAGCCCGCACTAAAATTTATTGAGGAAAGGACAGATGCTGTTATTATTGGACCCGGTATATCTACAGGAAACCAGGATACATGCAGTTTTGTTAAAAACATCATCAAAAAGATAGAAAGACCACTTATAATAGACGCAGATGCATTGAAAATTATCTCTTCCAACCTTAATGTTCTAAAGAAAAGTAAAAGCACAGGTATTATACTCACCCCTCACCCCGGTGAGATGTCATATCTTACAGGGCTAACAATAAAAGAAATCCAGAATAATAGAGAAAAGGTAGCAATAGATTTTGCAAAGAGATACAATGTGGTGGTTGTTCTAAAAGGGTACAGAACAGTAGTGACAGATGGAAAAGAGGCATATATAAATCTCACAGGAAATCCTGGTATGGCAACAGCAGGCAGTGGGGATGTTCTTGCAGGAATTATAGGAGGACTTCTTGCACAGGGAAGACCTGCTCTTGAATCCGCAAGATACGGTGTATATATACATGGACTTGCAGGAGATATTGCAGCAAAAGAAATAGGAGAAACATCTCTTATTGCCTCAGATATTATCAAAAAACTTCCTGACGCATTCAGTTATGCAGAATTTGAGATACACAGGTAACACATCCATTATAAACTAAGATAGAAGGAACAATCCCTGTTTATATGAGTGGAATACCTATATTCCCTTCTCCCTATGGCGGAAGAAGGTGAAGGATGAGAGAAAAAAGATTAGCAAAGGTCTCACCCTCCCCTCAAGGGAGGGGGAAGATAAAATATCCTCCCCATATGAGGGGGGAGGAATTAGGTGGGGGTGGATAGTAGAACATAAGGTCTCACCCTCCCCTCAAGGGAGGGGCAATGAAAAGTAAAGGAGAATGGCAGGATAAGGGAGAGAAAGATTAGGAAGGATATCACCTTCAAAGGAGAGGGAAGACGATTCTGAGTACCTTATACGTACGTTTTCTTGACAGATATATTATAAAAGGTATAATAAGTGAATAAAATAAAAAAGGAGGGAATATGATGAAATTGATAAGTAGAGTAATTATTGTATGTTTGATTGCAGGACTCTTATGTGGATGTCAAACACCAAAGAAAAAAGTAGCCGTAGAAGAAAAACCTTGTGCTGCAACACTGATAAGTCCTGGGGAAAAAACCGTTGAAGAGGATATGAAAGAAGGAAAAGCCACCAAAGAAGAGATTGCAAAAGCAATTAAGAATGAACCAATACCCGCTACAAATATTGAAGGAAAAGTTTTTGTTTCCCCTTCGGAGATAAGTGAGGAACTTGCAAAAATATTCCAGAATATACACTTTGACTTTGATAAATATGATATAAGACCTGATGCAAGACCAATCCTTAATGCCATAGGTAAATACCTTTCAGAAAATCCAAAGGTTGAGATTCTGATTGAAGGACACTGTGATGAAAGGGGAACAAGAGAGTATAACCTCGTATTAGGAGAACAGAGAGCACTTAGCACGAGAAGGTATCTTGTATCCCTCGGTGTATCTCCAAAGAGGTTACATACTGTAAGCTATGGAGAAGATAAACCATTAGATACAGCAAGTAATGAAGAGGCATGGGCGAAGAATAGAAGGGCTGAATTTAAAATAGCAAAATGAAAAAGTGGCTTTTAATCAGTTTTTGTGGACTTCTGTTGCTTTCTGGTTGTGTTGCTACTCAATCAGATGTTGGGATGGTACAGGAAAAGGTTTCTTCTGTGGAAGAAGACCTTTATGCAACAACAAAAGCAGTGGCTGATAGGTTAAATACCTTAGAACAAAACAATAATAAAAGATTCTCTTCTCTTGAAGAAAGAATAGATGAACTTGAAAAACAACGTGCCATACTTGCTGACGAGATATCAAGGTTAAGTTCTGAAATTAAGGGGTTATCGGGGAAGATAGAAGAACTTGACTATACCTATAAAGAGCAGATAAAGGGAGAGAAAGAAAATACCCAGAGCAGAGAATTTGAACTCCGCAGGGATGTAGAAGGAGTAAAAAAGACATACACTGATATTATTACTTCCATTGCATCACTTAATAAAAATATAACAACCTTGCAGAATGATATAATTACAGTAAATAAAGCACAGGTATCCCTCGGAGAAGCAGTTAATAAAATTTCTGCAAGTATTCAGGATATAAATAACCGACAGGGTGCGATGGAATCAAAGTTTGATAGTACTATGCAGGTATTCCTTGATGAACTTACAAGGCAGGAGAGTGAGATATTCTATTTAAAGAACAGGATAGAACCTACTCCAATAGTAAAACCAAAAGAATCAAAAACATATATTGTAAAAAGCGGGGATACTCTTGAAAAAATTGCGGAGAAGTTTGCAACAAGTGTAAGTGAAATTAAGAAGGCAAACAATTTAAAAAGTGATGTTGTGTATATAGGGCAGAAACTCACTATCCCATAATTCCTAACTTATATCAATGGCAAGATATGTAAGGATAAGTAATATAAGCAGCGGATATACATCTGTTGACCTATCTTCCAACTATCAAAGTATAATTAACCAGATAAAAAAACATTTAGATGCTCTTATCCAAGAAGTTTTACCTGATAGACCAGACCTCATTGTTCTCCCTGAAGTATGTGACTGGCCATCTAATCTACCTCAAGAGAAAATTATGGAATACTATAAAGAAAGAGGAACTCAAATACTTGACTATTTTAGAGAAATAGCAAGAAATAATAACTGTTATATTACATATCCTGCGGTAATGGAAGATGAAAATGGTATATGGAGAAATTCTACAAGGATTATTGATAGAGATGGCAATATCGCTGGTATATACCATAAGAACCACCTCGTAATAGAAGAAAATACAGTTTACGGACTCGCTTATGGGACAGAAGCACCTTTAATACAATGTGATTTCGGGAATATAGGGTGTGTAATATGTTTCGACTTAAATTTTGACAGGTTAAGATTACAGTATGTAGAGAAAAGACCTGAAATAATTCTTTTCTCATCTATGGCACATGGAGGACTCCTTCAAAGATACTGGGCTTATTCCTGCAGGGCATACTTTGTCGGTGCAACCTCTACGCTGCCAGGAACTATCATTTCACCAGTAGGTGAAATTATCACCTCTACTACAAACTATACTCCTTATATCACTGCAGACATAAATCTCGACTATTGTGTTGCTTTTATCAGTTATAATGAGAGAAAGTTCAAAGAGATGAAGAAAAAGTATGGTTCGGGTGTAAAGATATATGACCCTGGACTTTTGGGTTCTGTTTTAATTACCTGTGAAATGCAGGATAAAACAATAAAAGAGATTATAAAAGAGTTTGACATAGAACTTCTTGATGATTATTTTAACAGGGCACTTACCCACAGAGAAAAAAATATAAAATAATATCTCCTTCCAAATGAAAGTAATTGATATACATACCCATATCCAGATAAAAGAGTGTGAAGATGTAATAGAATATGCTGAAAGGTTAAATGTAATCAAAATGTGTCTTCTCGGAGATGTATTAAAGTATGGATATAATCCCCAAGAAGGACAGGTAAGAGAAATAAATGATTTAACTATTTTCCTAACCAGAAAATATCCTGCCTTTTTCACCGGGTTTTGTTTCTTAAATCCTAAAAACTCAAAAAAGTTTATAGCGGAAGAGGTTGAGAGATGTATATTGAATAACAAACTTAAGGGAATTAAACTTGAAGCATCTACATTTGCCTCTGATAAACGTGTCTTTTTTATTGCAGATATTGCGCAGAATTTAAATATTCCTTTACTCCACCACTGCTGGAATACACTAACATTAGGAAAAAATCCTTCCCCGGAATGTTATCAGACAGACCCCACAGATATAATAACTCTTATAAAAAACTTTCCTGAACTAACCCTTATTGTTGCCCATTTAAGAGGGATTGATATCAGAGGCATAATAGCAATTAAAGGATATAGCAATGTTTATATAGATACATCAGGTGCCCAGCCAGTTGTAGGAATCATTGAGTATGCAGTCAAAAAGATAGGGTCTGAGAGGATTTTGTTCGGTTCTGATATCTATTTTCCAGGCGGAAGAGACCTTCCTGTACAGTTGAAAACAGTTATTGAAAGCAATATTAAAACAAAAGAAAAAGAAGATATTCTATTTAAAAATGCAGAAAGGATATTGAAGATATGCTGATTGATGTCAATGTAAATTATGGAAACTGGCCATTCAGGAGATTATCTATAAATACAATAAAAGGGATTGAAAAGAAACTAAGAAAAAATAAAATCTCTAAATGTTTCATTTCCCATCTTGGCTGTGCGTTGAACTTCCAAGAGGTAGAAGAATATAACGAAGAATTGCATAAGAAAATAAAAGATAATAAGTTCTTCTGCTTTGTCCCTGCTGTAAATCCTGCCCTTACAGATGCAGAAGAGATAATAGAAAATTTTAGATATATCAAGATTGCTCCCTCTTATCATCTCTATTCTTTAAATGATAAAAAGTTCTCCTATCTCTTCCAGAAGATATCCGATAAAAAAATCCTCGTTTTTCTACAGATGAGATATGAAGATGAAAGAAGCCATAACCCTGCCTTTAAGATAGGTAGTCCATCTCTGGAAGAGATAAAAAATTTTGCTGTAAACTATCCTGATATAAAGATTATCCTTCTCTGTG
The DNA here is from genome assembly GCA_026414725.1 of bacterium. Classification (NCBI taxonomy): domain Bacteria; species bacterium. The sequence goes on along the minus strand of JAOAIL010000004.1, from coordinate 22,032 downwards.
GATATTTTTCAGAGATTATTCAACTATGTAAGATTGATAATGTGTACTCTGATATCTCTTTTGCTGAGTATTTTAAAACCATAAAATCCCTGTTAAAAGAAATCTCGCCTGATAAACTCGTTTTTGGCAGTCATACACCATTTTTATATACGGAAGCAGGGATAGCAAAACTTGGCTATGCAGAAGTTGAAAAAGACATAGTTGAAAAAGTAGCTTATAAGAATATAATAAACCTGTCAGGAGGTCGCTTAAAATGAAGATTATTGACTTTCATATGCATATAAAGGGTGGGGACAGAGACAGAACAGAAGCAACCGGAGAAGAGATTATAAAGATAATGGACAGGGCAGGTATTGAAAGAAGTGTTGTCTTCTCAATATGTATATCTGCGAGAGAAGGTAATCTAAAAACATATAAAGAGGTAAAAAAGTTCCCTGATAGATTGATTGGCTTTGCCACAGGTATCCCTGCCTTTAACACAAATGTATGTGAAGAGATAGAAAGAGCGGTTAATGAATATGGTTTTAAAGGGGTTAAAGTCCATAGAGGGATTCATACCCTTGAAGGATATCTTATCTTTCCACTGATTGAAAAGTGTATAGAACTTGATATACCCTGTTTAATAGATTGCTGTGCTGAATTTGAACCAGTGAAAGAGATTGTTAAAAACTACCCATCTGCCAAGATAGTAGTCGCACATTTAGGAGGAGAGGACCAGACAGTGTTAGAAAAACTCCTGGACCTTGCTAATGAAACAGAAAATTTGTATTTTGATACATCATATGTAAGAGCAGTTGGTTTTATCGGTAAAGCGATTGAAAAGGTTGGAAGCAAAAAACTAATATTTGGTTCAGATGGACCATTAATTCCACCGGAGATAGATATAGCAAAGATAAACTTCTGGAAATTAACTGAAGAAGAAAAAGAAGATATCTTCTATAATAATGCAAAAAAACTTCTAAAAATTTAGGAGGGGAAATATGTACGACTCACCTGTAAAAAGATATGAAGGAAACCCTATTATTAAACCAGAGGATGTAAAAGGGGCAAACTCAATCTTCAACAGTGCAATAGTCCCGTTTAAGGATGGATATGCAGGGATTTTCAGAATAGATGACAGGACGAGATTTGCCACCCTCAGGGCTGGTTTCAGTAAGGATGGAGTAAAATGGGAAATCAGTGATGAACCCATCAAGTTTGTACAAGAAAACACTGATATTAAAATAGGATTCAGTTATGACCCGAGAGTCACCTGTATAGAGGGGAGATATTACATAACATGGTGTAATGATGTAAACGGACCTACTATTGGTATGGGATGGACAGAGGACTTTCAAACATTCTATCAAATGGAAGATGCATTCCTTCCCGCCAACAGGAATGGTGTGCTTTTTCCTCGTAAGATAGGTGGTCTTTATACTATGTTAAGCCGCCCCAGTGATTATGGACATACTCCATTTGGAAATATATTCTGTTCCCAGAGCCCTGACCTTAAATTCTGGGGGAGACATCGTCTGGTAATGAAACCTGAAATGCCCTGGGAAAAGACAAAGATAGGTGCAGGACCTGTCCCTATAGAGATAGAAGAGGGATGGCTATTAATATACCATGGTGTTCTGACATCCTGTAATGGGTTTGTCTATAGTGCTGGTGCGGCAATACTTGATAAAGAGAGTCCTTGGAATGTCTTATACCGCTCAAAAAAATATATCCTGGCACCTAGTATGGAATATGAAAGGATAGGGGATGTGCCTAATGTAGTGTTTCCAACAGCAACTATTCTGGAAAAAGATAAAAAAACACTACGGATATATTATGGAGCAGCAGACACATATGTCTGTATGGCTACAGTGAATATATATGACCTTATCCTCTTTGTTAAAGAAAATAGTTAAAAAGAAGCGCCCCCAGCCGGATTCGAACCGGCCCGCCCACCTTGAAAGAGTGGTGACCTATCCACTAGTCTATGGGGGCAAAAGGAGATTTATTATACTGCCTTTTTATATATTCTGTCAATAACCCGCACAGATGAGAGGCATAGGTAATACTTTTACCCTTATGCTCTACCTTGAATGGAGAGGTTCTGTTAATTCTCCCCTCCCTTGAGGGGAGGGGATTAAGGGGAGGGTGAAACCTTCGCTATACTTTTCCCCCTCATCCTTAACCTTCTCCCCCATAGGGAAAAGGTAATTTAGGTATCTCCCCCTCATATGGGGAGGATTTTTTATCTTCTTACTTCTGCCACCTTATTTATAATGGATACTCAAAATCTGGTACAGATTCTTCAAAGATGCTCTTTCTTGACATATGGGAATAATTGGTTTTTAATATACATTTTCAAAAAGGAGAAGAGTAAAAAATGGAAAAGATACTGGAACTTGAGAGGATTATAAAGGATGTTCAGAAAAAGATTGAAGAGCAAATTACTGTAAAGTGGAAGTTTATACAGGGCATAGAAAATGGAGAAAACCCTGACATAGATGATAGCGGATGGGAAGAAAAAACATCTAATGCAAGATGGCAACCTAATGATGGACCTGCATACTTCAGAACATATTTTACTGTTCCAGATATAATAGAAGGTGTAAAAATTGAAGGAAGCGAAATTTCTATCATTTTCCTTATCCTTTCAAATACAAAACTTTTTATTAACGGGAAAGAGATTTACTCACAGAAATACTGGGCAGATACGAGAGGGGGTCCTGTTATTACTTTTGTTAAAAATGCTATTCCTGGAGAAAGATATTTTCTTGTTTTTAAAACATCCACTGCAGATGGATTTAGATATTTCAGTGCTCAGATTGTTATCAACAGAGTTGAAGAAGTCCTCTTTGAACTTAACTCCTTACTTTTCCAGTTGAAATTTGCTATGGAACTTTCTAAAAAATCAAAAAATCTACAAAAAAATCTGGATAAAGCACTCTCTTTTATAAATGTGCAGGATATTAAGGATAGAAACTGGGATAATATCTTAAATGACATTAAAAAAGCAGAAGAAGCGCTTGAACCATTCCGAAAAGAAGCAAAGAGATATACTGTCCATCTTATAGGACATGCCCATATTGATATGAACTGGCTCTGGACCTATGAAGATACTATTGATACATGTCTGCGTGATTTTGATACAGTCACAAAACTTATGGATAGATACCCTGACCTGACCTTCTCTCAAAGCCAGGCACATATATACAAAATCGTTGAAGACCATAACCCTGCATTGTTTGAGAAGGTAAAGGAAAAGGTAAAAGAAGGAAGATGGGACATTACCGCCTCCTCCTGGGTGGAAAGTGATATGAATATAGTGGATGGAGAGTCCTTTATACGGCATATACTTTATGCCAATAAATATATATCAGAAAATTTCGGAGTAAAATCAGAGATATTCTGGGCACCTGATGGTTTCGGACATGCAGGGACACTACCATCTATACTGGCAGGTGCAGGTATTAAATATTATTATTTTATGAGATGTGGTAAAGGACTACCCCTTTTAAGATGGAAGGGTAAAGATGGCAGTGAACTGCTTGCTTTTAATAGTATATATAACAACTCTATCAGACCTGAAACTACTATCCCTGTTTTTCTTGAATATCACAAAAGATACAATCTACCTGACTTTCTTTTTGTTTACGGAGTGGGAGACCATGGGGGAGGACCTACGGAAGCGGATATAAAGAGAAAACAGAAGATGGAGACAAAACCAGTATTACCAAAGCTTGAATTTTCTACAACACTCAGATATTTTAGAGCGGTTGAAAGATATAGAAATAAAATTCCTGTAGTGGCAGATGAATTGAATGCAACACTGGAAGGATGTTATACCACACACTCTGATATTAAAAAAGCCAACAGGACAGGTGAGACAATGCTCCTTTCTTTAGAAACACTATCTGTAATAATGCATATGAAAGGTATCTCCGCTCCTGAAAAAGAATTAGAAGAGTTATGGCGTACAGTACTGTTCAATCAATTCCACGATATTATTGACGGTTCTGCAATACATTCATCTTATGAATTTTCAGGAAAACTTGCTGATGAGGTAGAAAAAAAGTGTAGTGAACTCTCCAGTACATTGCTTGAGAAACTTGTTCAGAAAAATAATAAGCACAGCATAACTCTATTCAACCCGCTGGGATGGAAAAGAAAGTATCTATACGAAGAAAAAAATCAAGAAACTTTTGTTGAGATACCTGGATATGGATATAAAACAATCTGTATTGAGGAATGTAAAAACATATCTGGAAAAGGGAAACTAACTATAAATAAAGATGGGCTTTATGATTACGAGGAGGAATATGAGAATGAGTTTTACATAATGAAGATGGACAGGCAAACAGGGATAATAAAACGACTTTTTGATAAGAAGAACAGTCGTGAGGTACTTTTTACACATATGAGTATCTGGGAGGATATATATACCTGGTATGCAGAAAAAGGTGGTAATCTTATAAGTGTATGCTGGGAAGCACCTCACAGTGCAAGTGCCTGGCTAATAGGAAATATCTATAGGATAGAGAACCTTTTTAATCTGGAGGAGATAAAGACAATTACAGAGAATTTTAAAACCACAATATACATCAAACGAACATATAGAAACTCAGAGATTATACAAAAGATATTCCTTTATAACGATTTTCCCTATATTGATTTTGTTAATCAGATTGTCTGGAATGAAGAAGGGAATAGTAAAGAAGGGGTACCTATGTTAAGGGTCAACTTCCATACAGCGCTGAAGAATCCTGATACATACTTTGAAATACCCTTTGGGGCAATAAAAAGAGAACCCATCGGAAAGGAATATCCTGCATTAAAATGGGCAGGGCAGAAAGAAGGGAATTACTGGGTAGTTCTGATGAATAAAGAAAAACATGGATACAATATTGACGGAAATAATCTATCTTTGACGCTTTTAAGAAACCCTTATGAACCAGATGCTGTACCTGACAAAGGGAAACATCTAATCTCCTATAGATTGTTCTTTGGTAAATCCAGTATAACTGATATTACTAAATTAGCAATGGAATATAATACACCTCCACTGGCTATATCAGGAAAAACAGAATCAGAGGAGTTTTATCCATTTGAAATAAAAGGAAATGTAGTTCCAACTTCTTTCAAGAGGGCACTGGGAAGAAATTCTTATATATTACGGCTGGTTGAAGTAGAGGGTAAAAAGGAAATCATAAAGATTGATTTTGTAAAAAAACCCAAAAAGGTGTATATTACAAACAGTGTGGAAAAAAGAGAAAAAGAGTTGAAAGGATGGAGGGGGAAAAGCATTAAATTTAATATCGCACCTTACAGGATATTAACACTGGAGATACAGTTTTAGTTATTTTAAATGGAGTTAAGCCACTTATCTTCGCTTTACTTATAGAGCAAAGGTAAGTAGGAAAGTGTGTATTTATTTCTATGTTTATATACCTAATCATATATAATTTTTTGCTTGCAGTATCCAGTATTCTTTCATTACCTTTCATATGGAGAAGAATAAAGCCAGATAGAGAATTTCCTTCAGGGTTAAAGGAACGGCTCGGTATATACGATAGAGAAACAATAAAACAACTTAAAAAACAGAAGAATATATGGATACATACTGTCTCCATAGGAGAGTTTCTATCCATAACACCCCTGATAAAACGCCTTCAGGAAGAAAATAAAAATAATATAGTCATTACTTTTTCTACAAAGACAGGAAGACGTGTTGCTGAAAAGAGATTTAATAACATAAAATATCTGTTTTTTCCTGTTGATATTTATCCTGTTATCCGAAGTACTATAAGTAAAATTAATCCTGGAATTATTGTGATAATAGAGACAGAATTCTGGCCATGTTTGCTTTATATAGCACACAGGCAGAAGATACCTGTATTACTCATAAATGGACGGCTCTCTCCTTTTTCATACCCGAAATATAAGATGTTCAGATTTTTTACAAGGCAAATTCTCCCACTTTTTTCAGCAATCAGTATGAGGTCCGAAGAAGAGGCAGGAAAACTTATATATTTAGGAGCGGATAGAAACAGAGTAAAGGTCGTGGGAAGTATGAAGTTTGACCTTGCATATGAGATGGGAAAAACAGTAAATCCAGATAAGGTAATGGAGTCATTAAAAATAGAAAAAGAAAAACATATTGTGGTATTTGGCTCACTTCATCCCGCAGAGGAATTACCTGTTATTGAAATTGCTGAAAAACTTTTGAAAATTTTTGATGATATGGTTGTGATAATTGTTCCGAGATACCTTGATAAAACAGACGTATATAACATCTTAAAAAACAGAGGGATGAATTTTATAAGAAAAAGCGAACTACCATCTGATAAAAAATACTCTATTGTTGTAGTTGATACATATGGAGAACTCAATAATTTCTATGCTATATCTGAATTCGCTTTTGTTGGGGGAAGTTTGTACATGTGGGGTGGGCAGAATCCTATTGAACCTCTTGCATTCAAAAAACCCGTCCTTTATGGTCCCTATCACTGGCACTTCAAAGAGGAATGGCAAAAGATAAAAGAGGGTGGAGGGGGAATAGAAGTATCTGACTATGATGCACTTTTAAGAGAATGTATCCATCTTCTCAAAAATCCTGATGAATGTATAAGGATTGGAGAGATGGGATACCATACCCTTTTACAAAATACAGGGGCTACTGAAAAAAATAAGAGATTACTATTACACTTTATAGAACATGGAAATCAAGGATATCATTTTTGATATCTATATTAACACTACTGCCTTCTTTTATCTCTCCTGAAAGAACCTTCACGGCAAGTGGATTTTCTATCTCCTTCTGGATAAGCCGCTTTAAAGGTCTTGCGCCATATATCTCATCGTACCCTTTTTCAGCGAGGTAGTTCTTCACAGAATCTGAAAAAGATATTGTTATTCTCTTTTCTTCAAGACGTTTCTGAAGGTATCCTATCTGTATATCAACTATCTTCAGAAGGTCTTCTTTCTTGAGTTTTCTGAATATAATAACCTCATCCACCCTGTTCAAGAATTCCGGTCTGAATGTTGATTTCAAAACATCCATCACCTTTTCCCTCATCGCCTGCTCTTCCTTAAACATAGTGATATACTGACTGCCGAGGTTGGATGTCATTATGATAACTGTATTTCTGAAGTCCACGGTATGTCCCTGTCCATCAGTAAGACGTCCATCATCAAGAACCTGTAAAAGAAGGTTAAAGACCTCAATATGTGCCTTCTCTATCTCATCAAGAAGTATCACACTGTAAGGTCTTCTCCTGATTTTCTCTGTAAGTTGCCCTCCTTCCTCATATCCCACATATCCAGGAGGAGCACCTATAAGACGAGAGATTGAATATTTTTCTGTATACTCACTCATATCAATACGTACAAGAGCATTTTCATCGTTAAATAAAACCTCTGCAAGTGTTCTTGCAAGTTCTGTCTTTCCCACACCTGTAGGACCGAGGAAGATAAATGAACCGATGGGCCTTTTCGGGTCTGAAAGTCCTGCCCTGTTCCTTCTTATAGCATTGGATACAGCAATAATTGCTTCATCCTGTCCTACAACTCTTTTAGAAAGTCGCTCTTCCATCTTAATAAGTTTTTCAACCTCTCCCTCCAGCATCCTTGAAACAGGAATACCTGTCCACTTGGAAACAATCTCTGCTATATCTTCCTCTGTAACTTCATCTTTCAAAAGTGCTCCTGTCTTGCCCTGTACTTTCTTTAATTTTGCTGTCTCATCTTCCAATTTCTTCTGCAGTTCAATCAATCTCCCGTATTTATATTCTGCTGCCTTATCAAGGTCTCCTTCTCTCTCTGCCTTTTCTATAACATTCTTTGCTTCTTCTATCTCACCCTTGATTTTTCTTATATTTTCTACAATGCCTTTTTCTGCAAGCCATCTTGACCGTAATTTTTCCTTTTCCTTTTTCAGTGTATCAAGTTCCTTTTCTATTTTCCCGAGACGCTCTTTCACTTCATTTCCTGTCTCTTTTTTAAGTGCCTGCCTTTCTATTTCTAACTGTACTATCTTTCTCTCAATCTCATCTAATTCCGCAGGAACACTTTCCATCTCTATCCTTAACCTGCTTGCTGCCTCATCAACAAGGTCTATCGCCTTATCCGGCAAAAACCTTCCTGATATATATCTGCTTGAAAGAATCGCTGCTGATACAAGTGCACTGTCTGTAATCTTTACTCCATGATGGACTTCATATCTTTCTTTTAAGCCCCTTAAAATAGATATTGTCTCTTCAACACTCGGTTCTTTAACATATACAACCTGAAATCTCCTTTCAAGTGCTCTGTCCTTCTCTATATATTTTCTATATTCATCCAGAGTTGTTGCACCGATACATCTCAATGTTCCTCTCGCAAGTGCTGGTTTTAACATATTTGAAGCATCTATTGCTCCCTCTGCACCACCAGCACCTACAAGGGTATGGAGTTCATCAATAAAAAGAATTATATCTCCTTCTTTTTTTTCTATCTCTTTCAATAATGCTTTAAGACGGTCTTCAAATTCTCCACGGTACTTTGTACCTGCGACAAGTGCGCCTATATCCAATCCTAATATCTGTTTATTTTTAAGGGATTCGGGAACATCTCCTGAAACAATTCTTCTCGCAAGTCCTTCTACAATAGCGGTCTTGCCTACACCTGCTTCACCTATAAGAACTGGGTTATTTTTGGTCCTTCTGGAAAGAACCTGTATAACCCTCCTTATCTCCTCATCCCTGCCTATAACAGGGTCAAGTTTCCCCTTTCTCGCAAGGTCAGTGAAATCCCTCGTATATTTTTCCAGCACCTTGTACTTATTTTCTGCATCTCTATCCATAACTTTTTCTCCGTTTCTTATCTGTTTTATTAGTTTTAATAATCTTTCCTTAAAGATATCATATTTTTTAAGAATTTCAGAGACATCAGAAAACTTCTCTGTAAGGGAAAGGAAGAGATGTTCAACACTTACATACGCATCTCCCATATTCTCAGCTTGCTTTACAGCACTATTCAATACCTGACCAAGTTTCTGGCTGATATAAACACCACCTGAAACCCCTGGTCCTGTAACCTCAGGAAGTTTATCAAGTAAAGAAGAACTTTCCTCTTTTAACCTCAATACATCTACCCCCATTTGCTTTAAAATATCTAATACAGTTTCATCTTCAATAAGGGATATCAGTAGATGTACTGTATCTACTACCTGATGGTTTCTGCTCTGTGCTATAGAATGTGCCCTTAATAATGATTCCTGTGCTCTATCTGTAAACTTTTCATTTATATAGTCCATATCTTTTAGATGGGAAATAAGGATAAGAAGTTACAAAAAAAGGTCAGTATTTTTACAATAAGTCCTTTTTTCAAAATCTATCAATCTGTTAATCTTCCACAAATATACACTCAATAGTTCCCAATCTTATTCTATCATTATTTTTTAAAAGATAGGGTTTATTTACCTCCAGCCGTAGTTCATTCACAAAAGTACCAAAGTTACTTCCAAGCCCTTTTGTTCCTATATCCTCAATATACCATTTGTCTTCTTTTCTAGTAATCCTTGCGTGTATCCTTGATACTTTTGTAAGATCCTTAACAAGCACTGATTGAGAATCATGAGATAATTTACCAAAAAGCGCATAATTGGGAACTATTATATCATTGCTATTAAGACGTCCTACATAAAAAACATCTTTACCTTCCAGTTTATACTCCTTATCCATAAAAAGATAATTAAAAACAAGTTTTGCCATTATCCTCTCCTTTCAAAAATTATAGATAAAAGCCATCCCACACCTATTATAAAAAGGATTATAGCAATTAACTGCGTTGGATAAAGCCCCAAAAAGGTATAGGACATATCACCTCTTAACATATCCACAAGGTACCTGATTAAAGAAAATCCCAATATATAAGATGAAAATATTATCCCTGGTTTAAGTCGTCTATTATAAAGTGCTTTCAGGAAAAAAAACATAGCTATATAAATTGCAGAGTAATACAATTGTGTAGGGTGTATCCTGTCAGCAGAAAAAGGAAACTTTATCCCGGTGAAAAATTCAGTTGGTTTACCATAACAACAACCATTTAAAAAACATCCTATCCTGCCTATTGCCTGGCCTAAAGGAGTGGAAAGAGCAATAATATCTAACATTTCTCTAATATTGAATCTTTTTATTTTGGAATATATCGTAATAAATATAAGAACAGATATAACCGCACCTTCAACCGCTAACCCACCATTTCTTATTCTTATAATATCAAAAGGATGTCTGTAATAGTAGGAAAGATGAACCAGTATATGTAATAATCTACCTCCTATCAAACCCCAGATAATAATCCAGAATATTAAAGATGAGATAAGTTGGGGTGGATACCCCTTCTGATAAGATATTTTCTGGAATATAGTGCTACCAACAAGGACTCCCAATGCAACAAAAACACCGTACCAGTATATAACAAAATTACCTATTTTTATAAACTCAGGATACATATTTCCCTCTCTTAAAATTATTTAAAAGTATAATTATTACGCCTGAAACAATGAAAGTATCAGCGAGGTTGAAAACAGGCCAGATATGAAAATTGATAAAGTCAATAACCGCCCCCATTGTTATTCTATCTATAAGATTACCTATGATACCTCCTTCTATCAGTCCAGAAGCAATAACAGTCATCCTGTCCTTACCGTATCTCTCAAGGCAGAAGAAAATTCCTGCTGCAATAATGAAAGAGGCAAAGATAATAATCCCTCTTAGGTTCAGGTTGTTCAAAATACCAAAACATATTCCTTTGTTCCTGACGAGGGTAAGAGAAAAGTATTTGAATATATGCAAAGACCCTATATCAGATAAAAAATTGACTACAAGATATTTAGAAAACTGGTCAATAAACACAGCAAGAACAAACGTCAAAAGAAACCATCTATATTTATACGCCACCTTTTTCTTTCTCTCTCTGACATTTTATACAATACCTTGCATATGGGATTGCTTTTAATCTTGAAATTGCTATTTTCTTCCCACATTTTTCACATATACCATATATATTTTTCTCTATTTTTTCTATCGCAAGGTTTATATTCTCAAGGATTTTTCTTTCCTCATCAGAAATATCTATTCCTAACCCTTTTTCAAACTCATCTGTTCCATAGTCAGCAATATGTGTAGGTATCCCCTTTTCACCTGATTCAATACCTTCTCTGAGATATCCCAGATTCTTAAAAATTCTTTCTTTTTCCCTGTTGAGAAGTTCTATATAATACTTTTTTTCTTTTTTGTTCATTCTGTCCCCCTAAATATCAAATATTATTTCTGATGAGAAAAACCCGTTTTTTTCTTTAATCCTTATATTGTGATATGTTGCTGCTTTTATTTCCCTTACCATAGAAATCCTGTGACCATCAACTTCACAATAGAGATTAAATCCCTCATTTGCTTTCTCTATAAATAAATTTTTTATATCTCCTCCTACCATTTTAGAATCCATATAGTATATCAGTTCATTTAAAAACTTAACAAGTAATTCCTCTATTGTCTGCCCTTTTATTTCTATCTTTATAACCTTTGTCTTCTCCTGATATTGTTTTACCCCTGCTAAAAAATATAAGAGTTTTACAGCATTAACAAACAGCTCTTCTATATCCTTTCCATATATTCTGCCACCTACATCTGCAGTATGTTCAATCGTTTCAAAGTTCTTCATCCTCTTTGGATATCAAAGCCATATCAACTATGTTATCACCAGAAGAAAGATTGATAAGTTTCACTCCTAATGTATTCCTACCAACAGTTCTGATATCATCAACCTGCATCCTTATAACAATACCACCTTTTGTAATAAGTATGATTTCATCGCCTGCTTTCACTGACTTGATACCAACCACATAACCATTCCTTCCACCTGTTTTTATGTCTATAACACCCTTTCCTCCCCTGTGCTGTCTTCTGTACTGGCTTATCATTGTCCGTTTTCCAAATCCTTCAGATGTTGCTGTAAAAAGAGACCTGCTCTGTTCTTCCTGCTGGCATATTTCACATCCAACAACTTCATCTTCTTTATTTTTAAACCTTATCCCTATTACACCTATCGCTGCTCTTCCTACTGGCTTTACCTCCTTCTCCGAAAATCTTATACCAAGTCCATACTTCGTACTTAAAAATACATCCTGATTTCCATCTGTCATATGGACATCTATCAGTTTATCGTCTTCTCTCAATCCTATACCTATAATTCCACCTTTTCTCGGTCTGCTATAAGCACTTAAAACGGTCTTCTTCACCATACCATTTTTAGTAATCATCAAAAGAAATCTATCTTCTGAAAATTCCTTTACAGGTATTACTGCTGATATTTTCTCTCCTGGGTCTATCCTTAAAAGATTTACTATGGGCTTACCCTTTGCATTTCTTCCTGTTTCTGGTATAAGGTATCCCTTCAACCAGTGAACCATTCCTTTTTCTGTGAAAAATAGTATTGTGTCCACTGTGGAACAGACAAAAAGATGTTTGACAAAGTCCTCTTCTTTTGTCTTAACCCCTACCATCCCTTTGCCACCTCTACGTTGTCTTCTGTATGCCTCTAAAGGACTTCTCTTTATATAACCTTCAGAAGAGACAGTTACAACAATATCCTCAGGTCTGATAAGGTCCATCTCATCAAATTCTTCAATAGGACCTGCTATCTCTGTCTTTCTCTCATCTCCATACTTTTTTTGAATCTCTTTAAGTTCCTGTTTTATAATTGCCTTTACTTTTTCTTCACTGGCAAGGATTTCTTTCAATTCCTTTATGGTTTTCTGTAGTTGTTCTTTCTCTTCAAGTATTTTTTCTCTCTCAAGTCCTGTAAGACGAGCCAACGGCATTGAAAGAACTGCATTTGCCTGTTTCTCACTCATCTTAAACTTCTTTACAAGTCCATCCCGTGCCTCTTCTACTGTTTTGGAATTCCTGATGAGTGTGATTACCCTATCAAGATTATCAAGAGCAATAATAAGTCCGGAAACAATATGGTCCCTTTCTTCTGCCTTCCTAAGATCATAACGGGTACGTCTTAATATAATCTCCTTTCTATGGTCCAAAAAGAGTTCAAGCATCTGTTTTATATTGAGTAGTTTCGGTTGCTGATTGACAAGCGCAAGGTTAATTATGCCATAGGATGACTGCAGGGATGTGTATTTATATAGTTGGTTTATAATAATATCCTCGTTCTCTTCTTTTCTTACCTCAAGAACTATCCTCATCCCTTCCTTATCGGATTCATCTCTTACCTCAATAATACCGTTGATTTTGTTTTCTTCCACCAGTCCTGCAATCTGCTCTACAAGCCGAGCTTTATTCACTTCATAGGGTATCTCTTTTATAACAATGGTCTTTTTCTTCTTGCTTGCTTCCTCTTCAATATCCACCTTACCTCTTATTGTTATTATCCCTTTACCTGTGGTATAGGCAGACCTGACACCTTCCCTACCACATATAATTCCACCTGTAGGAAAGTCAGGGCCAGGTAGAACTTCCATAATCTCTTCTATTGATATATCAGGGCTGTCTATCACTTTTATCATTGCATCCACTACCTCTCCAAGATTATGAGGAGGAATGTTTGTTGCCATACCTACCGCAATACCTGAAGAACCGTTTATAAGAAGGTTAGGAATTCTACTCGGTAGAACCACTGGTTCCAGAAGTGATTCATCAAAGTTAGGGATAAACTCAACTGTTTCTTTTTCTATATCAGCAAGCATCTCCATCGCAAGATGGGTAAGACGTGCCTCTGTATATCGCATAGCAGCAGGTGGGTCACCATCTATTGAACCAAAATTCCCCTGTCCTTCAATGAGTGGATATCTTAAAGAAAAGTCCTGTGTCATCCTCGCTATGGATTCATATATAGGTGCATCGCCATGGGGATGGTATTTACCCATAACCTCCCCCACTATTCTCGCTGACTTCTTAAATGGTCTTCCTGGCTCAACCCCTAATTCAAGCATACCATAAAGAATCCTTCTATGAACCGGTTTTAATCCATCCCTGACATCAGGTAATGCCCTCCCAATGATTACGCTCATTGCGTAATCAATGTAAGAGGTCTTCATCTCCTCTTCTATCCCAACCGGCATAATCTTTTCTTCTTCTCCCATCTTATCTCCTCAATCTCCTTTTAATAACTTCTACCTTAAAATTATATATCCAGATTCTTTACCTCTTTTGCATACCTTTCTATAAAATCCCTTCTCGGTTCTACCGCATCACCCATAAGGATGGTAAATATCTCTTCTGCCTTAACAGCATCTTCAATGGTAACAAGTTTCATCCTTCTGGTCTTTGGGTCCATCGTCGTTTCCCATAACTGCTCTGGGTTCATTTCCCCCAGTCCTTTATATCGCTGTATAAAAAGTCCTTTCTTCCCTTTGTTTTTAAGTGCTTCATAAATATCTACAAAGTTCCTTGTTTCCTTTTTTCCTGTATCATTCTCTTCTATTGTAAAGATATTATCTGAAGGTGTCTCTATATCAATTCCATTTTCTTCTATCCATTTGAGGATTTTTTCAATATCTCGCGCCTCATAAATCTCAACCATCTTATAGTCCTTTTCCTCTCCAGAAAACAGGTCTATATGGTTCTTATTCTGCTTCTCCATAAAGGTGGAAAGTTCCTTCTCTGTTGAGAAGAATTCTTCTTTCTCCTGATACCTTATGAGGTATATAGGGACTTTTTTCTTTTCTTTCCAGTATCTAAATATATCTATCAGGGAAATTCCTTTCGTTTCTAAACTTTTAGAAATCTCTTCCATCCTTCTACTTAATGTTCCTATCTTAAGGATATTTTCACTGATATCTATCTGTTTGCCACTTTTCTGTTTAACCGTTATCTTTATACTATCCTTTGCCATCTGTATGAGTATTCTGTCCATCTCTGCCTCTGTATCCACATAAAACTCTTTCTTCCCTTTCTTTACCTTATAAAGAGGTGGTTGTGCAATATAGATATAACCCTGTTTTATCAGGTCTGTCATCTGTCTGTAAAAGAACGTCAGAAGAAGTGTACGGATATGGGCACCATCAATATCCGCATCTGTCATTATAATGACCTTTCTATATCGTGCCTTTGAAGCATCAAAGTCCTCTCCAACTCCACCACCTATAGCACCTATCATCATTCGTATCTCTTCGTTACTGAATACCTTTTCTAAAGGTGCTTTTTCTGCATTGATAATTTTTCCCTTTAATGGAAGTATTGCCTGGAAGAATCTATCCCTTCCCTGTTTTGCACTACCTCCCGCAGAGTCACCTTCAACAATAAAAAGTTCTCTTCTTTCGGGCTCTTTAACAGTACAGTCAGCCAGTTTTCCTGGAAGTGCTCCTGTCTCCGCAAGTTTTTTACGAGTCAGTTCTCTTGCCTTTCTCGCTGCCTCCCTTGCCTTTGCTGTTAATACACATTTGTTTACTATCTCACGGGCAACATCAGGATTTTCTTCAAGGTAGGTAAGAACCTGTTCAGTGGTTATTCCTTCTACAAGAAATCTTATCTTAGAGTTTCCTAATTTTGTCTTTGTCTGTCCTTCAAACTGTGGTTCTGCTACCTTTACGCTTACAACTGCTGTCAGTCCTTCCCTTATATCCTCCCCTGCAAGAAGTGTCTCTCCTAAAAATCCATTATTTTTACCGTATTCATTTATCGCCCTGGTAAGTCCGGACCTGAAACCGGTCAGATGTGTTCCTCCTTCTTTTGTATTAACATTATTTGCAAAAGAAAGTACTGTCTCGCTATAGCCATCATTATACTGAAAAGCAACTTCAACCTCTCCTTCATCTGTGCTTTTTGCAAAATAGAAGGGCTTTTGAAAAAGTACATTTTTATTTCTATTGAGGTGTTCAACAAAGGAAACCAGTCCTCCTTCAAAACAATACTCCTCTTTTACTTTCTTCCTCTCATCCTCAAAAGTTATCTTTACACCTGCATTAAGAAAAGCAAGTTCTTTAATCCTTCCGGAAAGAATACTATCATCAAACTCAATGGTCTCAAAAATCTCTTCATCCGGTTTAAATGTAACCTTTGTACCTGTGCTTTTTGTTTTCCCTATAACAGTAAGTTCTGTTACCGGTTTCCCTCTTTCATATCTCTGGTGATATACCTTCCCGTTCCTTTTAACCTCTACCTCAAGCCATTCTGAAAGTGCATTAACAACAGAGACACCTACACCATGTAGTCCTCCTGATACCCTGTATGCCTTCCTGTCAAACTTCCCTCCTGCATGAAGCACTGTCATAACAACTTCAACAGCAGGTCTTTTCTCTGTTTTATGCATATCTACCGGTATACCTCTTCCATTATCAGAAACACTGACACTGTTATCCATATGTACAACTACTGCTATCTCATTACAATAACCAGCCATTGCCTCATCAATACTGTTGTCTATTACTTCATATACAAGGTGATGGAGTCCTGAGACAGAGGTGTCTCCGATATACATCGCAGGTCTTTTCCGAACTGCTTCTATGCCACCCAGTACCTGGATGGTCGTCGCATCATATCTTTGTTGTTCTCTTTCCATTTCTGCTTCCTTCCCTCCTGTAAGAATAAACGATATATAATACAATTTTTCTCCTTTTCTGTCAATGAAATTAACATTGACATATCTAAAGAGAAATGTTAAATTTCTGTCGTTTTTAAATACCTTCGTAATAGATTAAAAATGGAAAATTTAAAACTTATTGCAATTGGAGATATACATTACGGTAAGGACTATGCTGATATACCTGAAAGAAGGATACAATATGGACGAGAGTTGTTAGAAAGGGTTATTAGAAGGTTCAGATATGGAGATAGCCCGGACATTATCCTTATTCTCGGAGATATTTTAGATGGGATGGACCAGCAGTTATTGATTGAGATAAGAAATGTACTGGATAAGACAAAAATCCCTGTTGTTGCTATACCAGGAAACCATGATACTGAATATGAAAGGTTTTTTCAGGTAATGGAAGATAAGGCAGGTGCCCGTTTTATAAATGACTTTATTATATATTCGTTTTCTGATACTTATGGAGAAGGGGATATATGTTCCCGGGAAAAAGAAGATTTACAGCAATTTATGGAGAGTGTAAAAAAGTATCCTGATAAAAAGTTTATAGTTATCCAGCATAACCCTGTATATCCAGAGATAGAAAATTCATATCCTTATAATCTGGCTAATGCAGAAGAGGTACATAAATATTATAAGGATAACAATGTCATTCTCTCTATAAGCGGACATTATCATAAAGGGCAGGAACTTGCCTGTAAGGATGGTGTATACTACCTGACCACTCCTGCACTCTGTGAAGAACCTTTCAGGTATGTAGAGGTTGTGATAGAAAACAGCAAAATTACCTCTTGTACACGACAGATAAAAAACCCAATCCCTTTATGTGATAACCACTGCCATACCCAGTTTGCATACTGTGCAGAGGATATAACAATAGAAAAGATTTTAGAAAGGGCTGAACTTTTAGGTATGGGTTATGTATGTTTTACAGAACATGCAGACCAGTTATATCTTACAAAAGAAGAGTATAACAAAGCACTCTCTTATTACCAGCCAGATATAATAAAAAGAAAAAGAGTAGAGGGGAAAGACAGGATGGCTCTTTTTAAGGAAACAGTCAATAAAGCGAAATCAGACAGGGTAAAGGTTGGACTGGAGGTTACACCTGACAAAAACGGAGGGATTTCTTTACTACCTGAAGACAGAGAAGGGATAGATATACTTGTAGGAGCCATACACTTCTTGCCAGAAGATATTCTATCTGCTGCTTCTTCGGAACGAGAAAGTTGGTTTATGGATATGTTAGAGGCACTTATAGAAAACGGGATAGATGTTTTAGCACATCCCTTCAGGATCTTTCCAAGATATGGACTGGTGGTACCTGAAACACTTTTTAAGTCCGTTGTTGATATCCTTAAAAGTTATAATGTAGCCGCTGAACTGAACTTCCACTGCAACAACCCTGAACCTGAATTCTTCAGTATGTGTCTGGAAGAAGGGATAAAGATATCTTTAGGGACAGACACACATAACCTTTTAGAAGCAGGAGAGTTTTATCCACATTTAAGATTTCTTAAAAAGCTCGGTGTTTTACCTGATATACTTAATAAAATCCTCTATTTAATTCCCTGAATTTTATTTTCTATCCGGTGGCTTCTTACCTGAAAGATTTGTAGGATACATATACCAGTCCATCTCTTTTTTCCCAAAACTTGCCCAGGTGAATTTTTTTAATATGCTGTTAAAAGCTTCTGTTATATTCTTCCCCTTCACAGGAGTTTTTAGTGAAGGTTTTAAAGGAGGAATATATCCAGGGGAGGTAAGAAGATTAATAGTCAAAGGTCCCCTTATAATATATGGCTTTATTTTATCCCTTTTTTCTATTCCTTTTTTTACACCTTCACTTATCATCTTATGTACTACTTTAGGGACTAATGAACGACAGCAGTTAGGACCATAACTATGTTTAACAACCGCTGTAAATATATCTGGATTTTTCTTTTTTACCTCTTCTGTCACAACCTGGTCTCCACTGATAAAGACCGCAGGAATTCCGAGGTCTCCTGCAAGAGCCATCGCCATAGATGCCTCACTGAGATAGATAATACCTTCCTTTGACTCAACAACCCATTTTGTATGGGGACAGACAGCATCCAGTTCACCAGCCATCGCATGCATACCTATAAGAACTAAAACATCAGAGCCAGCAAGGTCTGTAAGCCATTCAGGAAAATGGGACCCTCTCCCATGTATAACCTCACATCCTGGCTCAAGTTCTTCAAAGATAATATTATATCCAGAGCCATGACTGTCATTGATATATATTGTATCTGCACCTGCCTGTTTTGCTCCTTTTACTGCAGAATTTACCTCACCTGTTAAAAGACGGTACATCCTCTGTCTGTGATAGAAATTCTCAACTGTCTGGGTATGTATATCTTCAAAAGAGATAAAACCAGAAATACCTTCAATATCTGTCTGGATATAGACCTTCATATTACCCTCCTTACATTAAAGAACAAAAAACTCTTTTGGGTTTGTATAAGAAACCCTGTAAGCAATATCATTAGCAACATCTTCAGACATCTGTCCTTTCTCAACCATTTCACCGAGCACATCAGAAAGTACCCTTCTGAACATCTCAAACCTTGAACCATAGGAAAGAATCTTCCTTGAGTCAGATACCATACCTGCATGTTTAGAGAGGAGTTCTATGGCTGCTATAAATTTTAACTGCTGTTTCATCCCATAAGGGGTATCAAGAAACCACCAGGCAGAACCTAGCCGTATATTTTCTCCAAACGCTCTTGAAACAGTTGCAAGTGTCTGCTGATGGGATGCATCAAGGCAGTAAAGGACAACCTTTAATCTTCCATCAAACCTGTTAAGAAATTTTAGAAGTGGAGCAAGTATATCAAGATAATGATTGGAGACATCCACACCTGAATCAGGACCAAGTTTATCAAATATAATCTTCCTCGTATCCCTTACCGCACCCATATGCAGTTGAAAGACCCAGCCCTTCTCAGCATCCAGTTCTGCCATCACCCCAAAAAGATAGTCAGCAAATATGTATACCTCCTCAGCAGTTATATTCTCTCCTTTAAGTACTTTCTTGAAAACTTTATCTGCATCCTTTTCTTCAGTTATTGCAGGATAAGGAACCTCCACACCATGGTCGCTTGCGACACAACCGTATTCAGCAAAATAGTTATGGGATACCTTAAGGATATTTACAATGTCTTTTATTGAAGAACATTTTATACCAAATCTATCCTCAAGTTTAGAAAGGTATTCTTTCCACCAGGGAGCGTTTATCTTCATTATCTTATCAGGTCTCCAGCTCGGCCTTACTATTGTTTTTCCTGTTTCATCATTAATCCGTCTATGGTAATCCAGTATATCTAAAGGGTCATCCGTAGAACACATCACCTCAACCCCTGCCTTCTCTAAAAGTTCTCTCGGTCTGTTTTCAGGAAGTTTAAGTTTTTCACACAGCACATTCCATATCCTTTCACCTGTCTTTTTATTTAAAACTTCTTCTATCCCGAAATATCTTTTAAGGTCAAGATGAACCCACTCATAGACAGGATTACCAGCAATAAGAGGAAAGGACTCTGACATCTTCATCCACTTCTCAAAAGGAGATGTATTTCCTGTGATATATTCCTCATCTGCTCCGCACTTTCTTAAAACACTCCATATATAGTGGTCTGTCCCTACAAAAAGTTGCCATGGGTCAGGATACTTTTTGTTCTCCGCTATCTCCTTTACATTTGCATGATTATGAGGGTCAACCACAGGAAGGTGTGCAATCTTTTCAAAAATCTTTTTCGCTGTACTATTTCCTAAAAGATAGTCCTCACCTAAAAAGACCATATATCACTCCTTTCTTTTATATCCAGAATACCATATTTCCTGTTTTTCCTGTAAACAGGTCCACTATAAACCATATACCTGCACAGGTATACATACCCAGTGGTAGCCCCAAGAAGAAGTATTTTGCTTTATCATATACCTGAACACCGCCATAACGCATAATGATGGACTTTACCAGCCAAACAATAAATATAGAAAACCATAACTGGTCAATCCATACCACAGGGGCTATAACCAGTCCTACAGGATGAAATGGCCACCAGAGAAAGTGCTGTCTCATAAAAAAGAATAGCCACATGGTAAAAGCACCTGTAAACCTGCATATCCATCCAATCTTATTGGGTACTGTTTGTCCCTTTATCATCTCCGCAACATATTTATAAGGTGCTATAACATTACCAGCAAAGTACCATCTGTTCATATTAATTCCCCCATGTTTATATCCGAGATATAACTGTAGGGTAAGAGTTGTAATAATATTCACAGTAATAGCACACATTATTGCCCAGAAAAGCCCGTAACTGTTTTTTCTCTCATCACTGCTTATCTTAAGTCCCATAGAGATGGAAGAGAGTGGAAAGGTCCTTAAGTCAGCAGCATAGACATAGGTCATCCCGAGTGCGACTATTGTAACGGGAGCAAGAAATTTTGAACCAAAGGCAGAGATAATCTGTGCGGATGCAATAGATGTTGCAACGAGTATTGGGATACCACCTTCACATACAACTCTCGTAAGTATAAACCAGATGATAAAGGCACATCCTATAAACAAAATAGCAATATACCAGCTCATACCAGAGACCATCAGCCAACCTATAAGAAAAAGTGAACCAAAGACAAGCCCAAATAATGCTGCTTTATAACTTAATACTTCATCAGAATCATCCACCTGCTTTCTTCCTAACGCACCATACCAGACCTCTTTTAGATGTGCCCGGGATATCCATAAACTGTAGATTGCCATCACTATCATTGCACCCATCCCAAAGTGGTTGAAGATTGGCTCTCCTGAACAGCCGTATATGCCAACATTCTCTGGACTTGCTATACCCATGATATTAAATGTGCCCCTTATTACACGGAAAAGAAGATTGAAAAACCAGACAGAGAAAAGAATATTTAGGTTTACAAAAAAGGTAAAGCCAATCACAGGAAAACTTATTCTGAAAGGTAGATCTACAGTCCTCCTGAATATAAGTATCTTCTGTACAAGTTGTATCTTTGGAAACAGGGGAAAATAAAAGTTAAGTGCAGCAGTGCTTCCTAATATAAAGGCAATGCCAAAACCCAGCCACATAAGAGGATTTTTAAAGAAGGGTGGAATTTTGCCTTCTTTCTTTACATCCTTTACCATCTCACTCGGCAGTATTGTCAGAGGATATATAAGCCGTTCCTTTTCAACCCATTGTTTCCTTAATATGGATGCCACACAGAACATCACAAAGTAAAGTACAAGGATAAAAGGTAGCCAGACAGCCAGCGGTCTTAACCATGCAGACCATGGAATTTTCATACCTGAAGGAAGCCCCTCAAAAAAATATCTCGCTGCATCTTTGTCTGTAACTATCAGAAACTTGGAAAAGAAGATTGAAAAACCAGACAGAGAAAAGAATATTTAGGTTTACAAAAAAGGTAAAGCCAATCACAGGAAAA
>JAOAIL010000003.1 GCA_026414725.1 bacterium | reverse complement strand
TGGTATTCCTGCTGACTCTGTGGATGTTGCCATCGCACTTGATCATATCACACTTGCAGCGGTTGAGGAGGGGCTGGGGACCTGCTGGATAGGTGCATTCCATCAGGATGAGGTCTGCAGAATCCTTAAAATCCCCCCACAGTATAAGGTGGTTGAACTGCTCACCCTCGGCTATCCTGCTGAAAGTTATAGCATCAGGACAAAATACAGGAAACCATTACAGGAACTTGTATGTTATGAGCAGTTCTCTGAAAGATGATAGACAAGAAACTGAAGATTCTGGGAGAGACAGCAAGGTTTGATGTATGCGGGTATACAGGAATTATCACAGAGGCACATCATCTGAATTCATTTATATACCCTGCGGTTGGAGGAGGAAAGACATACCGGCTTTTTAAGGTTTTACTTTCTAATTATTGTACGGCCAACTGTCTTTACTGCGTCAACAGAAAAGACAGGGACTGTCAGAGATACAGGTTTGAGACAGGAGAACTTGCAGATATTTTTTATTCCCTCTGGAAGAAAAAATATGTGGATGGACTTTTTCTTTCTTCAGGTATAGATAGAAGTCCTGATGAGACGCAGGAAAGGATGAACAGGGTAGCTGAACTTTTAAGGGAAAAGTACGGATACTATGGCTATATCCATCTTAAAGTCCTTCCTGGTGTGGATGAGATACTTATAAAAAAGGCATCTGGTTTTGCTTCACGGCTTTCACTAAATATGGAAGCACCAGGAACAAAATTTCTTAAAGAACTTTCTCCTGATAAGAATTTTTCCAGATTACTCCTTAAAAACCTGAAGAAGATTTGTCTATTAAACAAAGAATATCCTTTACCTGCAGGTATTACATCTCAGATTATTGTAGGAGCAGGGGGTGAGACAGATAAGGATATTACTGGATTTATATTCCATCTTTACAGGAATTTCAATCTTAAAAGGGTATACTACAGCAGGTTTGAACCAGTAGAAAACACTCCTTTAGAGAATAAAAAGCCGTGCAGCCCCGTAAGAGAACTCCGTTTATATCAGGCAGATATTCTGGTCCGTAAATATGGGTTTTCTCCTTCTGAAATTGTATTTGACAGAACGGGCAATCTAATAACGGACAAAGACCCGAAACTTGTATGGGCAGAAAACCATCCAGAATTTTTCCCAGTTGAGATTAATACTGCTTCATTTGAAGAACTTATCCGAGTGCCCGGTATAGGGATTACAGGTGCACAGAAGATTATATTAAGAAGGAGGGAAAGAAAGATAGGTTCCCCAGATGACATTAAAGGAATAAGGATAAATAAAAAACTTGCTTCAAACTTTCTTACATTCAATGGGAGGTGTTCCAAAAGTAAACTATCCGGAGCAAATAATAACACAAGAGAAATAATTGAAGAGGAATATGAACCACTGCAGGTTTTATGGAAATAGTCAGGGGAGGTGGCTTATGCAAAAAGCAGATGTTCAAACATTCAAAGGTCTATGTGGAAGGCCAGAAAGGATTGTGTGGGCTGTGGCTGAATATGAGGGAAGAAGGAGTATCTGTCCACTCGGCTGGAAGATGAATACCTCTTTTTCACCTCCGATGATGGCTATAAGTGTCGCACATACAAGATTTACCCATCAACTTATTGTTAAGTCAGGTGAATTTGTCCTTGCCTGGCCTGGTGAGGACCTTGCAGAAGCAACACTTTTTTGTGGGACTACAAGCGGAAGGAATATAGATAAGTTTAAAGAAACAGGACTGACACCGCTTAAAGGAGATTATGTAAAAGCACCTTTAATTAAAGAATGCATAGCAAATCTTGAGTGTAAAGTGAGAGGGCGACTGGAGACAGGAGACCATACCATATTTGCAGGAGAAATTGTTGCTGTCTGGGTAAATGAAAACCCTGAGCGACAACTCTGTTCTATTGATACATCCAGTGGTTATGAGTTAATTCTTGAAGGAAAGGGCTATCGCTTTGGTGTTGTGAAGAAGTAAGGATTTTTGACATTTTTATATACTTTTGATAATATCACATCTTGTATAATATGAATTATACAGGACAGGTTTCATTAGAACTGGAAAATAAAGTCAGAAAAGAATTATCTCCAGACGAGCGTATACTGTGGATGGAACAACCCATCCCGAAATTCTTCACGGGGTCATCAATTTTTACATTTCTCTTTGGCATTCCCTGGACTGCCTTTATTATATTCTGGATATTTGCTGCTTACAGGGGAATAGGTTTTAAAAAACCTGATTTGAGTAGAGGCATTTTGCCAAACTTTTTTCCACTATTTGGATTACCATTTCTTGTGGTTGGGATTGGGATATTAACATCTCCTCTATGGACATACAGAAAAGCATTAAAAACTCTATATGTCATTACTAATAAAAGAGCCATTGTTTTCATTGACGGACGGACTACAGTAATCAACAGTTATTTCTCCGGGCAATTACAAAACATCCAACGGGTTGAAAGGAAAGATGGGACTGGAGATATTATATTCGGTCAGGATTTAGTAAAAAGTAAAAATGTAGATATGGATGGTTTTTTGAATATACGTCAACCCAGAATAGCGGAAGAGATATTGAAAAAGATTTTAGAACCGAAGTCAGATGAATATCATCTCTAAAACGATAAATCTATAGCAAAGGTCAGGTCTTTTATCTGTATTTTACTTCCATTTGAAATTCTTCAAAAAGGTTATTTTTAGGAGTGTATAGATACAGAATTTGAAACAAATATAGGTAATACATCCATTGTGGAGAATATAGAGTTTCCTCCCCGTATGAGCAGGAGGATTTCTTTTTTTCCTCGCCCTTTAGGGGAGAGGAGGACGATTCAAAGTGTTATCTATATACCACTATCCGTACGATAGATTGACAGAGAAGGGGATGCAGGTTATAATCCATTGGTAGATAAGGGTTTAAGTGTTATAGCCGGAGTGGTGGAATGGCAGACGCGCCGGACTCAAAATCCGGTGAGGGCAACCTCGTGAGGGTTCAACTCCCTCCTCCGGCATTGATAAGATTATTTATCCCTCTTTTCAGGGGGATGAGAAAATAGAAGTAATAAGAAAGAGAAAAGAAGGTGAAAGAAAAATGATTAAAAAAGATATAGTAGAAGAGGTAGCACATAAAACAGGACTTAATAAGTCAATTGTTAGAGAAATAACTGATAAATTTTTGATGGTGCTTTATAACGCACTGGAGGAAGGTAAAAGAGTAGAGTTAAGAGGTTTTGGAGTATTTGAAGTAAAGAAGGTTAAAGGAAGAAAAGGAAGGAATCCAAAAACAGGGGAGACAGTTGTTATTCCTGATAGAAATAAAGTTGTATTTAAGATATCAAAATTATATAAAAAGAAGAAGGAAAGCCTTTTCTGAACTTCCCTTCTTTTAATATTTCTTGATTATTCTGTTTCTTCAAATGGTGGTAAATTGTTAGATGGTGGAGTAATTGTAGAAGAAGGTATATTGTTTGGCCTATAGAGATACAGATACTCATTCAGTTTATTATAACTGGGTCCTCCCTCTGCTTTTTGCCACTGCCCAACAACATAGTATGAATATACACCGAAAGCAAATAGAATTAAAGACATTATAAAAAATACAATACCTTTCTTTTTATTAATCTCTGAAATCATCATACTCAAGAAGAAACCGAGAAAACTAATTCCTATTATTACAAGTGCTGTCATATAGCCCATTTCAAATTCCATTTTTCCTCCTTCTGTCAAAAAGTTTCATATTTATTTTACTCCCCGAGTTCATATTTTACAAATCTTCTTATACGGATATTTTCTCCCAGTTTCGCTATCTTGGAATTTACATAGTCCTTAACTGTAATATCTTCATCTTTAATAAACTGCTGGTCTAGGAGAACATTTGCTTTATAAAAATCCTCCATCTTTCCCTCAACTATCTTTTCTATAACCGCTGGGGGTTTATCTTTGAACTGTTCTCTATATATCTGTTTTTCTTTTTCAAGAACATCCAGAGGTATTGATTCTCTATCAATCCATTTTGGGTCTGACGCGGCTATTTGAAGTGTTAGGTTTTTTACAAGTTCTTTAAATTCATCATTTCTGGCTACGAAATCACTTTCAGTATTGACCTCTATAAGAACACCTACTTTCCCATTTGTATGTATATAGGCACCGATAAGCCCTTCTTTTGTTTCTCTGTGTGCCTTTTTCTGTGATATAAGAAGCCCTTGCTTTTTAAGAATTTCAATTGCCTTTTCGGGATCTCCTCCTGCTTCTTCCAGTGCCTTTTTACACTCAATAACACTGGCAGATGTTTTTTCTCTTATCTGTTTTACAAGTTCTACATCAACTTTCATTCTCTTTCTCCTCTTTTTTCTTTACTGATTTTTTTTGCTTTTTACTTTTAACTTCACCTTCTGCAGTATCCTCTTTTGTTTCTATCTCTTCAACTTCTCCTCCCTCTTCCTTTTGCTGTATTGTTAAATCTGGATAAGGTATGGATTTCTTCCCTTCCAGTATGCATTCAGCAAGTTTTAATAGTATTAACCTGATAGATTTAAGCCCATCGTCATTCGCAGGGATGGGATAATCTACAAGGTCTGGATTACTGTTTGTATCCACTATTCCTACAATTTTAACACCTTCCTTATGCGCCTCTCTTATAGCATTTATCTCTTTTTTTACATCAACTACTATAATAATATCTGGATGGCTTGTGAGTGTTCTCATCCCTTCAAATCTTTTTAACAGTTTCTCTTTTTCTTTTATCAGAAGGGCTACTTCTTTTTTAGTGTAGGCAGAGAGTTTTCCTGTTTTTTCCATTTCTTCTATTTCTTCCAGACGGATAATCCTCTTCCTTATCTCATTAAAATTGGTAAGAGTTCCACCTACCCATTTATAGTTTACATATGGCATACCACACTTTTCTGCCGCTTCTTTTACTGGCTCTTCTGCCTGTTTTTTAGTCCCCACAAAAAGTATTACCTTATTGTTTTCTGCTGCTTTTTTTAAAAATTCACCGGCTTCTTTTATCTTTTCTGCACTTTTTTCAATATCTATGATATATATTCCCTGCCTCTTGCCATACAGAAATGGCTTCATACGAGGGTCAAACTGTCTTGTGGGATGTCCAAAGTATATACCGTTTTCTAAAAGTTCCTTTACATTAATTTCCATCTTTTTCCTTTCTGTAGATTAAAAAAAATTAAATTACAGGTTTATAAAAACATTTATATTTTACATCCTGAAAAAATAAAGTCAACTTCTTTTAAAAATTCATATTGTTGTATTTTAAACTAAAAAGTTGTAAAATGCAAAAAAGGAAAATTTATGAAAAAGGTGAAGGATTTTATAAGAAGAGATTTACCTGTGATAAAAGAACAGTCATCAATAAAAGAAATTATAGATATATTTGCTGGTTCACATCATAATATCCTGCCTGTAGTAGATAGTGCAGGAAAGATTATAGGACTGGTCAGTTTAGAAGAACTTTTAAATGAACTTCTTTTTTCAAGGGAGGATGTATCTGTTATTGAAAAGGTCTCATTTCTTGCTGATTTCCTTACAGATGTTGTTGAAAAGGTTGAATATATATCACCGCTTGTGCTTGCTAAGGATATTATGCTGACAGGTGTTATAACTGTTAAAGAAGAAGATTCAATGCTTAAGGCAGCAATTCTTATGAAAAGGAAGAATGTGCATCGTCTTATAGTAGTTAATAATGAAAATATACCGTTGGGCTATATTTCAAGGAATGAGGTTTGCAGCGCATTCCTGAAAGATTAGTATATAGAAAATAGTTGCAGATTTAAAGATTATAATCTTCAAATCTGTATATAATCTTAAGTACAATGGATACTAAGGCGATTATAAGTATAGCGGTTTTTATAATATGTTATTTTTTAATAGCGGTGGAACATTCACCGAGGGTATATATTGCCCTTGCGGGGTCATTCCTACTTGTGTTTTTGAAAATATATACCCCAAAAGAGGTTGCCCTGTATGTGGACTGGGAGACCATCGGATTTCTCTTTGGAATTTTTGTGACTGTAAAAATTATTGAAAAGTCCGGCTTTTTTAACTATTTTTCACTACTTCTTGCCAGAAAACTTAGTTTCAATCCTGTGAAGGTCTTTATCTTCTTTCCATTTTTAAGCTGTTTGCTTTCAAGTGTTATGGGTTCTATCACAGTCATTTCATTTCTTGCCCCACTTACTTATGCTTTAAGTAAAATTCTATATTTTGACCCTGTGGTTTTCATTATAGCAGAAGTTTGTTTAGCCAATATAGGAGGTGCTGGAACAGTTATGGGAGACCCTCCTAATGTAGTGCTTGCCTCTATGTTTAATCTGGGATTTACTGACTTTTTAAAGCATAACTGGATTTTAAGTATTATATCTGCATGGGCTACCATAGGTGTTTTTTATCTATTCTATAGAAAGATACTCTTAAAACTTAATGACAGGATAAAAAAAGAAGAACTCAAAAGGATTGTTCCTGAGGAAGCAATAGAGGATAGATTTTTAATGAAGGCAGGATTAATTTCTCTATTTGCAACCGTTATTCTTCTCATCGGAAGAGATTTTCTGAAAAAATTGCTTCCTGTTAATATAGCACTTGCAAGTTTAATACCTCCCTTCACTCTTCTTGCTATAAAAGGACAGTATGAAAAACTGAAAGGAGTTATCAAAGAGATAGATATAGAAACATTGCTTTTTCTAACAGGGCTGTTTGTTATAGTAGGAGCACTTGAAAAGACAGGTGTTATGCGTACACTTGCACTTTCAATAAAGGGATTTGCTAACCATCCACTGGGAATGGCAGGGATTATATTCTGGGGCGGGGCGTTTACAAGTGGAGTTATAGATAATGTGCCTGAAGCCATAAGTTTGGGATATCTGATAAAAAATCTTGCACCTGTACTTACCTATTCTTTCACACTTCTTATATGGTCTGCAAGTTTAGGACTTGATATAGGTGGTAATTTTACACCAGTGGGTGCAAGTGCTAATGTTGTTGGTTATACATTTATGGAGAATCATCATGGGAAGATAGGGTGGGGTAGATGGATTAAACTTACTATTTTACCAAATTTTACCGCTCTTTCGGTATGTATATTAGGACTGATACTAAAATATATAATAGGATTTTATTAAAAGGACCACTATTAATAATGATATTATTATCCAGTTGATATATTCCCTGTTGTCTTTAAGATTTTTCCATGAAAAATCCCATCTATCTATTTTTTTAAAAAACGGTATGAAACAGGGAGTATTTTTCTTATAGATTATATACTCATCTCCAAATTTTTCAGTAAGAAAATTTTCTTCTTTCAGAATTGCAGGTATATAGGTGAGTGGAAAGAAAATAAGAAAAAATAAAAAAATAAAAAGGTTCTGAGAGATGATGGATAGTCCTGATGATATTAAGAAACTTCCGAAGTAGAGAGGGTTTCTGCATATATGGTACGGTCCGGTAGTAGTAAGATAAAAATTTTTTTTAATAGTTCCGGCAGCAAGTATCCTTATCAATATACCTGTAAGAACAAGAGGAAGTCCAATAAGTAATGATAAAAAAGACATCTTACCTAACATTACCACAGCAATGAAAAAAATCATATTAAATGTTGTTCTTCTGTCTGCCAGTTTTAAGAAAGTGTTTTTAATTCTATCTGTCCCCATATAAATATCTCTTTACCTTTTATTATAAGTAGTCCTTCAATAAATGGGAATTTTTTAAGTTCGGATTCTATCTTGTATTTTTCAATGGTGTCTTCTGTAATAAGGTTTCCAAAATATGTGGCAGCACCGTCAGAAAATGCTGCAGAACCAGAGACCACAGTAACAGCATCTGCCTTGCCGTAACTGAAAGAATGTCCTACTGTTCCACTTGAAGTTGCAATACCGAGAGGTCTGGAATTCCCAGGAAATACAAGACCAATTTTAAAGGATAAAGGAGAATTTCCTGCATAAATTCCTACAGTAAATTCTCTATCCATCTTTACAAATATATCACCTCCGTTTTCAATAAAGAGCCGGCTACTGAATTGAAGCATTTTTGTTCCGACGATTTCTGCTATTGCTCCTGCAACAGAAGCCATAGGTCCTGTTGCCGTCATAATTGAAGATTCACACATCAGTTTTATAATAGTTTCTTCGCTTTCAGATGGAAGAGGAGAAAAAGAGGTATAAAAATCAGGGTGATACTTTATATAGTTTTTTATAATCTCCCGTTGTCTTATAACTTCTGTTTCAATCTCTTTTTTGAGATTTTTTTCTGCCAGAACAAGGAGGTCTGTTTCTTCCACCCGTACCTGAAATTTTTTAAGTCCTGTGCTATTTGAAAATTCTCTGTAGAATCTTTCTCTCTCTATATTCCCTACCATACTTAATTATAACATATCATATCTGTTAATTATGTTGCATATACTTGTTTAATGCTGTAAACTATAAAAGAGCAAGAGATTAACAGATTAAAAACTTTAAAATCTGTTAACAATATAGGAGAAAAAACAATGAAATATATGTGGGAAGGAAGGTTTAAAGAAAAAACAGAAGAGGATGTAATAAACTTTACTTCTTCACTTTTAATAGATAAAAAACTTGCACTTTATGATATTAAAGGAAGTATGGGGCATACACAGATGCTTGTGAAATGTAAAATTATAAAAAGTGAGGAAGGAGATAAGATTCTCTCTGGACTAAAAAAGATAAAAACAGAGATAGAAGAAGGGAAGTTTAGATTTAAGTCATCTGACGAAGATATACATACAGCGATAGAAAGGCGACTGACAGAACTAACAGGAAAGACAGGAGAGAAACTTCATACTGCTCGGTCAAGAAATGACCAGATAGTTCTTGATGAGATGCTTTATCTAAAAGATTTACTTAAAAGTTTATTATCCTCTACTATGGCTCTTCAAAAAGAACTGGTAAAAAAAGCAGAGCAGAATTTTCATACCATAATGCCTGCTTATACACATCTCCAGCAGAGTCAACCAGTTCTTCTCCCTCATTACCTCCTTTCCTATGTGGAAATGTTTGAAAGAGATAAACTACGGATGAAAGACGTATACAGAAGGGTGGATATACTGCCTGCCGGGGTATGTGCTTGCTGTGGGACATCTTTACCTGTGGACAGAAAATATCTTGCAGAAACCTTAGGATTTTCAGAGGTATCAAAGAATAGTTTAGATACAGTATCCAGCAGGGATTTTTTAATTGAAAGCGCATTTGTATGTGTGCTTCTTATGTTAAATATGTCTCGTTTTTCAGAAGACCTTATTTTATGGAGTACATATGAGTTTGGGTTTGTTGAATTACCTGAAAAATTTTGTACGGGCTCAAGTATAATGCCACAGAAAAAAAATCCGGATGTATTAGAACTTATCAGGGGAAAATCAGCAGCAGTAACAGGGATGCTTACAGGTCTTATGGCTCTGATGAAAGGATTACCACTTTCTTATAACAGAGATATGCAGGAGGATAAACGACTTGCATTCAGTATATTTGAAGATACTATTTCTTCTGTGGATATCCTTACAAAGTTTATTTCAGGTGTTATTTTTAATAAAGATGTAATGAGAGTCAAAATTTCTGAGTATACACTTGCAACCGATATTGCTGAATATCTTGTAAAGAAAGGTATTCCTTTCAGAGAGGCACATAAAATCTGTGGTGCTATTGTGCGGTACTGTCTTGAAGAAAATAAAAGTTTTTCAGACCTTACAATAAAGGAGTGGCAGAAGTTTTCCCAAAAGATATCAGGTGATATTCAAAATATATTGAGTTTTGAAAACTCTGTAAAAAGCAAGATATCATCTGGTGGGACTTCTCCTCAACTTGTTAGAAAGGAGTTGGATAGATGGAAGAAAATATTGATGTGATATTTAATGGATTTTTCGGATATAAGAATGATGGAAGGTTCTATGCAGAGGAAAAGGCAGTAATGGATATTGTAAAAAGATATGGAACGCCCTGCTATGTATACAGTTATAATTCACTTGTTTCAAGAATAGAAAAGTTCAAGGATGCATTCAGTGGTATAAATAACCTTATTTGTTATTCTGTTAAAGCAAATTCAAATCTTTCTATCCTGAAAATAATGAAAGAACAGGGACTGGGTGCAGATGTTGTATCAGGAGGAGAACTTCAAAGAGCCATAATTGCACATTTCCCACCGGGAAAAATTGTTTTTGCGGGTGTAGGAAAAAAAGAGGAGGAAATAGAACTGGGAATAAAGAAAAAAATTTTTTGTTTTAATGTGGAAAATGAAGAGGAGATAGAATATATAGAAAAATATGCAAAAAAATATAGAAAGAAAGTAATATGCAATTTACGGATTAATCTTGATATAGATGTTGATACACATCATTATATAAAAACATCAAAGAAAGAAACGAAGTTTGGCCTTGATATACAATCTGCCAGTAGAATTTTAAAGAAAAACAGAAATAATAGATATGTTGAAATAAAAGGATTCCATCTCCATCTCGGTTCTCAATTAAAGGATGTCCACCCTTATATTAAGGCACTTGAAGGTGTTAAGCATTTCTGTGAGGAAATTTCATTTAAACCAGAAATAATTGATTTAGGTGGTGGTTTTGGTGTTCCTTATTCTTCAAAAGATGTTGTAAGGGATATAAAAGATTTTGGAACAGCAATAAAAGAAAAGATAAAAGATACAGGTGTCAAACTACTAATTCTTGAACCCGGCAGATATATTGTTGCCAATACATCTGTCTTATTATGCAGTGTTCTATATGTAAAGAAAAGGCAGGATAAAAACTTCGTTATAACTGATGCAGGAATGAATGACCTTATAAGACCTGCTTTTTATGGTAGTTATCACAGCATACTTCCCTATAAGCGGGAGAAAAAAGAAAGATACATAAAGGCAGATGTTGTAGGACCTATATGTGAAACAGGGGATTATCTCGGAAAAGATGTGGATGTTCCGGCTGGAATAAAAAAGGGTGATATTCTTATAATAGGAAGTGCAGGAGCATACTGTTTTAGTATGTCATCAAACTACAACAGCAGACCAAGACCATGTGAGATAATGATAAAAGGGAATAAAGATTTTATTATAAGAGAAAGAGAGGACTACAAAGATTTATGGAAGGGTGAACTTTGAAAAATTTTTACTCTCATAATATCTGCCATTACCATCTATTATGAAGGTGTCCACCCCTTCAAGATTATTTGCTAATCTTATACTTTTTTCAACTCCTAAAACAAAAAATGCTGTAGCAAATCCATCTGCTGTGGTTGTATCTTTAGCAATAACGGTAACAGACACAGGAAAGTTCTGGACTGTTTTTCCTGTTAAAGGATTGATAATATGTCCGTACTTTTTCCCTTTTATGGAAAGGTATCTTTCATAATCACCTGATGTAGCAATTCCGCAATTGCTTAAGTATAGTATCTTTAAGGTCTTTTCTTTATTAAAGGGGTCTCTTATACCAATCTTCCATTTTTCTCCATCAGGATTTTTTCCAAA
This sequence comes from bacterium, assembly GCA_026414725.1. NCBI lineage: Bacteria > bacterium. Next base: position 85,212 of record JAOAIL010000003.1, on the reverse strand, counting down.
ACAGTATATATCCCCTCCTGCATTGATAAGCCCGTTTTTAAGTCCCTGTTGTTTAAGGAACAGGGCTACCTTATCCACTATATATCCTTTTGCTATACCACCAGTATCTAACTCTGTACCTTCAGGGATGAGTATATATTTATCTTTAATTTTTATTTTTTTATACCCAATGTATTTTAATATATGCTTTATTTCCTCAGCAGAGGGTGGTATCCCTTTTTTCTCAGATTCTTTATAAAGTTTAATAAGAGGAAGTACAGTTATATCAAAAGCACCTCCAGTTATTCTACTTATTTCTATACTTTTTTTAATTACATAGATAAGGTCTTCAGATGCATCTATCTTCTTGTTTCTATTCAATCGGCTGATTTCACTATCAGAGATAAATCTACTGAATTTTTTTTCAATATCTTTTATAAGAGAAAAGGCGTTATCAAGTATTATTTCACAGTTCGGAGTTTTTTCTGTTGTAATGGAGATAAATGTCCCCAGTGCGGGTTCTTCTCTTGAGATATAGGGAACAGATATACTTTTATGGTTGATACATCCAAATAAAAAAATAAACAAAATAAGTAGATATTTTTTCATAAAATAAAGGGAGAGGGGTATTTCCCCCTCCCATTTTTTTACTTAATGTCCACCTTGATAGTTTTTCTCTTAACTTCAGGTGTTTTGGGAAGGACAATCTCCAGAATACCATCCTTGTAGGTTGCGGATACCTTCTCCTTATCCACAGGATAAGGTATCTCAATACTTCTGGAGAAAGCACCCTCCCGAATCTCTTTTCTGTAATAGTTCTCTTTTTTCTCTTCCTTTGTTTGACTCTTCTTGCCTGACAGTACAAGCGTATCTCCCTCTATGGTAAGGGTTATATCTTCCTTTGTAAGTCCCGGCAGTTCTGCCTTTACAAATACATTGTCTTCATCTTCATATACATCCACTGCCGGAAATTTGTGATACCCTTCCCATAGATGGATGTCAGGTCTGAAGATATCAAACATTTTTTCAAACTCATCCCTTATATCTACCATCTCCCTCCAGGGATTCCATCTTGCTAATTTTGCCATAACTCATCACCTCCTTTTCTTTTTTTCTCGTCATTTTAGATGCAAAAGGAAGTGATGAGGTTTCATTTTATAGAAGGGATTATTTTATTCTTTCTTTTACTCTTTTAAGTAGTGTCTCTTCATCAGGGATATCTACCGTATTTATCTTTGTTTCCATAAAGGCGTCTATAAATACTCTCATCAGAGTGTTTTTTGTTATCCTTTCCTTTCTGAATTCAGGTTTTCTGTTTTTCTGTATTTCTCTCGTAAGTTTCTCAAGAAAGTCAAGCTGGTCTTCTCTTAAGAGAGAGGTGAGACGTACTTCAAATGTCTGAAATTTTGGAATAGATGTTTTCTGTCGCTCCTTCTTTTCATGGGAGATTTTGAGTTCAACTTCTTTCTCTATGGCTTTCTTTTCCGCTGTGGTAGGTTGTATCCATTTTAATGGGTCTCTACCAAGTCCTGTTTTTTTCATTTTTTCTTCTCCTGTTTTAATATCTCTTCCGAAAGTTTCCTGTAGTCCTCCCATCCATGACTGCCAGGGGCGAAGTCCTTTATACTTTTCCCAAAACCAGGCGCTTCTGCAAGCCGTACATTTTCTCTTATTTTTGTTCTGAATACCTTTCCTTTAAAGTGTTTGTGAACTTTATCTGCCACTTCTTTGCATATATTTTTTCTACTATCAAACATTGTAATTATTATTCCTGTTATTTCAATATTAGGGTTTAATCGGTCCTTTACTATATCTATTGTCTGTATTAACTTTGTAAGTCCTTCAAGAGCAAAAAATTCTGCCTGAATAGGAATAAAAATTTCATTAGCAGTAGTAAGTGCATTGACTGTTAGGAGACCAAGTGATGGTGGACAATCTATTAATATATAGTCAAAGCCGTTTTTATGCTTTTTAAGAGCATCTCTCAAAACAATTTCTCTGCCTATTTCATTAACAAGTTCTATCTCTGCACTTGCAAGTTCTATACTTGCAGGAATAAGAAAAAGATTTTTTTCATATGTCTCAACAATAGCATCTTTTATAGATATTTTTTTAATGAGAACATCATATACAGACCTCTGTATCTGCGGTGGTTCAAAACCCAGATGTATAGTTGTATGGGATTGAGGGTCAAGGTCTATTAATAAAACTTTTTTATTCTGTTTTGCAAGAAAAGCACCTGCATTGACTACAGTGGTTGTTTTACCTGAACCACCCTTTTGATTTATTACCGCTATCTTTCTCATTCTGCCTCCCTATTATATGAAGTTATGAACTTCATAATAATGTAAAACATTTTCCTTGGTTTGTCAATAATTTTTTAAAATGTTAATATCTCTCTTATGAAGATAACAGGTAAAACAAGAATTACTGGAGTATTTGGTTATCCTGTAAGACATTCCCTGTCTCCTGTATTTCAAAATGCTGCCTTTCAGTATCTGGAACTTGATTATGTTTATATCCCCGTAGAGATTGCACCTGAAAATCTTGGTAAAGCAATAGAAGGAATAAGGGTAATGAATTTTGCAGGTATTAATCTTACCATACCACATAAGAAAATTGTTATTCCTTATATTGATGAGATTGATGGAGAAGCAGAGATGATTGGAGCGGTTAATACAATTGTGAATAACAATGGTGTTTTGAGAGGATATAATACTGATGGTCAGGGTTTCATACTCTCCATAAAAGAAAGAAATATCTCTCTAACCGGAAAAAATATCTTCTTGCTTGGGGCAGGTGGTTCTACTTATGCGATAGCAGGTGCTCTGATAAAAGAGCAGATAGAAAGTATATATATATGCAACAGGACAGAAGAGAGGGCTGTTGTACTTAAAGAGCATCTTTCAGGAAAATTTAGTTTCAAAAATGTTTATATCGTTCCTTTTGAAAAGAGGAATGAAGAAAGATACTGGAAAGGGGTTGATATACTTATAAATACTACATCTGTAGGAATGAGAGAAACAGACCCTCTGATTATTGATGAAAGATTTATTAAATCGCTTCAACTTGTATATGACCTTATATATAACAGGAAGACAGAACTTATAAAGGCAGCAGAAGAAGCAGGTATTATTACTATTAATGGACTATCAATGCTTATATATCAGGGGGCTGTATCTTTTGAATTATGGACAGGAATTAAAGCGCCTGTGGATGTTATGAAAAAGTCAGTAGAGCAATATAATACTTGACAGTTAGATAGATACTATGTTATTGTAAAATCACTGGAAGAAACAAGGAGGGAAAATGGGAGCATTGATAGGAGGAATTATAGCGGTTGTTTTAGGGATATTAGGACTTGCTGCATGGTGGGGTTATTTTGTAAAGGCATTGATGGCATCAGTTCCATTTCTACTTCTTATAGGCGGTGTAATAGCAATTGCTGCAGGTATAAGTGATATAAAAGATAAAATAGAAGAGAAGAAAGAAAAGAAAGAAGAGAAGAAAGAGGAAAAAACAACACAGTAATAATATAAGTAGAAAGGGGAAGGTAAACAAATTACACTTCCCCTTTTTATTTTATTATAATATTGAGAATTTTATCCTTTATATAGATGTGTTTGATAATTGTTTTATTTTCCAGCCAACGAGATATATGTGGTTCTTTTAAGGCATACTTAATAACTTCTTCTTCAGAAGAACCTGTAGAGATGTTTATCCTTCCACGGAGTTTTCCGTTTACCTGAACTGCAATAGAGATAATTTCATCCATCAGATAATTTTTATCTATTTCAGGCCATCTTTCCATAAATACAGAGGTATTGTTTCCAATAAGTTTCCACATCTCTTCACAGATATGCGGGGTAAAAGGAGACATAATTTTTATAAATCGTTGCCATACACTTAAAAGTTTTTCTTTAGAGCACTCCTTTTTTTCTACAATTCTATAAAGGTCATTTATAAATTCCATCATTTTTGCTATTGCGGTATTAAAATGAAAGTCCTTTGTTATATCGTCAGTAATCGCCTTTATTGTTTTGTTTATAGCCCGCTCTGCAACAATATCTTCTGTATTTATTCCTTTGGCATCGTAGGAAAGTATATAATTATTTAAGTTCCAGACCCTGTTTATAAATCTCCATGCTCCTTCTATTCCTTTCTCTGACCATTCAAGGTCCAGTTCAGGAGGAGCAGCAAAAAGTATAAAAAGTCGTAAAGTATCTACTCCATATTTGTTTATCATATCTTCAGGGTCAACAACATTTCCCTTTGATTTTGACATCTTTGCACCATCTTTTATAACCATTCCCTGACAGAGAAGGTTTTCAAATGGTTCTTTAAAGTCAATATAACCGAGGTCATTAAGAACCTTTACAAAAAATCTGCTGTACAAAAGATGGAGTATGGCATGTTCTATTCCTCCGATATACTGGTCCACAGGCATCCAGTAGTTAACCTCTTTTTTATCAAATGGTTTATCTTTTATATCTTCTGAAGCATATCTTAAAAAATACCATGAGGAGTCCATAAAGGTATCCATTGTATCTGTCTCTCTTTCAGCAGCACTTCCACAGAGAGGACATATACAATTGAAAAATTCAGGAACATATTTAAGAGGGGACTCTCCCTGACCTGTAATATTAACATTATAGGGAAGAGTTACAGGCAGATTCTCTTCTGGAACTGGAACAGTTCCACATTTCTTGCAGTATATAATAGGTATAGGTGTTCCCCAGTATCTCTGTCTTGATATACACCAGTCCCTTAAACTATAACAGACCGCTTTTCTCCCTTTTCCTTCTTTCGCAAGGGATTCTGTTATTATATCCATAAACTCTTTATTTGAAAGTCCATTAAACTGTCCTGAATTTACCATTGTTCCTTCTCCTTCATATGCAGATTCAATTGTCTCAGGAACTTCAGTCCATTCAGGATTTTTTATAACAATTTTTATAGGCAGTTTATACTTCTGTGCAAATTCAAAGTCCCTCTGGTCATGTGCAGGAACTGACATAATAGCACCTGTACCATATTCCATAAGAACGTAGTTGCCTATCCATACAGGTATCTTTTCACCATTTACAGGATTTATTGCATCAATCCCTGTATAAACACCTTCCTTTTCTGTTTTAACGGTTGATTCTACAGTGAGTCCCTGACTTTTAACCTTTGACAGAAATTTTTCTATTTCATTCTTCAAAGAACTTTTTTTAAGTATATTCTGAATCAGAGGATGTCGTGGTGATAAAACCACGTATGTTGCACCAAAAAGTGTATCGGGTCTGGTAGTAAAAACAACAAGTTCTTTATTCAAGTCAGGAATGACAAAATGTACTTCTGCACCATAACTTTTACCTATCCAGTTTTTCTGCATTGTTATGACACGTTCAGGCCAGTTTTTAACTCCTGAAAAATCAAGTAGTTTATCTGCATATTCAGTAATTTTTACAAACCACTGAGAGAGTTCTTTCTGTTCAACTGCTGAACCACACCTCCAGCATTCACCATTTATTACCTGTTCATTTGCAAGTACTGTACTGCAGGAAGGACACCAGTTTGCAGGTGAAAGTTTTTTATAGACGAGCCCTTTCTTATAAAACTGAAGGAAAAAATACTGGTTCCATCTGTAATAATCAGGGTCACAGGTTATAACTTCTCTTTCCCAGCAGTAAGATATCCCTAATTTTTTCAACTGTCTTCTGATGGTTTCTATATTTTTGTATGTCCAGTCCTTTGGATGAATTTTTTGTTTTATTGCAGCATTTTCAGCAGGCATACCAAAGGCGTCATACCCAATAGGATGGAGGATATTAAATCCGTTCATTATAAGAAAGCGGGCAATAACATCTCCAATAGTATAGTTCCTTACATGTCCCATATGTATCTGAGCAGATGTGTAAGGAAACATTTCAAGCACATAAAACTTTTTATTATCAGGCACAAACTTTGCCCTGTATATTCCTTCCTTTTCCCACTTTTCCTGCCACTTTTTTTCTATCTCGTTAAAGTTATATTTTTCCATTTTTTAGAATTCTGTTTTATTAATTTAATGACTTATTCTATTATAAATTTCTCTTTTTTTCAATTTTATTCCAATTGTTGTAAAATGTAGCAAGTTGAATGGTGAAAGTGAAAAAAAATAGGAATGAGATATGGTAGACAGGGAGGTATAAATGGAATTTTTTTTCAGTAGGAAAAATAGAATATATGAAATGGTAGAAAAATATCTCAATAAGATGCTTGAAACCGCAGAACTTTTTAAAAAGGCAATAGAAAAGTATTTTGAAACAGGATTATCCTGTGAGTTTAAAGAGATGATAGAGACAACCCATCTTTCTGAATCAATGGCTGATGACATAAGACGGGAGATAGAGGTAGAGATGTATGAAAAGTCACTTATTCCAGAATCCAGAGGAGATATATTAGGACTTCTTGAAGCAACTGATGAGGTTATGAATAAGGCACAGTCGGTATTGTATCAGATTGAAACAGAAAACCTTAAGATACCTAAAGAACTGCAGGAGGACTTTTTGAAATTAATCCATAATAATATATCTGCATTTGAGATGGCAATAGATGGTTTTAGAATACTCTTTCATAATCTTAAAGATGTAAGAGAGAGAGTTCAGGAAGTGGATAAAAGAGAAAGTTCATCTGACAGGATGGAGCGGGACCTTATAAGGAAGATATTTTCTGGTATTTATGATACAGGGGAAAAGATACTTCTTAAGGACCTTGTGATTGAAATAGGGCATATCTCAGATATGTCAGAAGAGGTAACAGACCGGTTAAATATAGTGGTGGCTAAAAGGATGGTATAAAAAATGGATTTCAGGTTGATTGGACCTTTATATATGGGATGGTCACTCGGAGCAAATGATACTGCCAATATCTTTGGGACAGCGGTTTCTTCATATATGGTGAGATATAAGACGGCTGTTTTTCTTACCGCTATATTTGTTCTCCTCGGAGCTTTATTTAGCGGTAGTAAAGGTATGGAGACCCTTTCAAATCTTACATGTCAGACATATGAGACAGCGCTGATTATCTCTTTTGCTGCTGCAATAACTGTAACACTTATGACTCTATTGAGTTTACCTGTCTCTACATCACAGGCAGTTGTTGGTGCTATAATGGGTATAGGTATTATAAATAAACATATAGAGACAGAATCACTGATTAAAATAGTTATATGCTGGATTACCACTCCATTAGGAGCATCTTTAATATCAGTTATTCTTTATGTTATCTGTTCCAGAATTATTAGTAGAAAATCATTACATTTCTTAACATATGATAGATTGATGAGAAATCTTTTAATATTGAGTGGTATTTATGGTGCTTATTCCCTCGGTGCTAATAATGTAGCAAATGTCACAGGAGTGTTTTATAAAACAGGAACATTTAGCTTAAATCAGTCATTATTGATAGGAGGATTAAGCATCGGACTTGGTGCTATTACTTATAGCAGAGGGGTTATGTGGACAGTGGGTAAGAGGATTATTACTGTTGATGCTTTCTCTGCTTTTATTGCGGTTTTAGCACATTCTATAACACTTCATATATATGCCCACATAGGTGTTCCTGTTTCTTCTTCTCAGGCAATTGTAGGAGCGGTATTCGGTATAGGGATTATTAAGGGGATGCGGACCGTAAATAAAAAAAATCTCCTGAAGGTAATCTCTGGCTGGTTCTTCACTCCAGTTGCAGGTATGTTTTTCTGTCTCGCCCTTATTTTTCTGATACATTGAGGTTTTTAAAGTAGGGTGTTATAATACTTTTTATACGGAGATATTATATGGAGAATATCTACTTTTATATGGGAGCAAAGGTTTATTTTGAAAAGGGAGGTATAGAAAAACACCTCCAGCAGGTAAAAAAATATGGCAGGAAGGTTTTTATAGTAAGTGGGAAAAGTTTTATATTCAGGTCAGGACTTTTTGAAAATATTACAGCAATTCTTTCAAAAGAGGGAATAGGTTTCGTCTCCTATGCAGGAGCAAATCCAGAACCAGATACAGATGATGTTGATAATGGTGCGGCGTTATGTATAAAAGAAGGTTGTGATTGTATATTAGCAGTTGGTGGTGGAAGTGCTATGGATGTAGGGAAAGCCATAGCAGTTGTTGCTACCAATGGTGGTTCTGTAAGAGATTACTTCGGGGAGATGGAATATAAGAATGAACCACTTCCTGTTATTGCCATACCTACAACCTGTGGAACAGGAAGTGAGGTTACAAGATTTGCAGTTATAGTTGACAGGAGCCATAATACAAAAAAGACAGTGAGTAGTGAAAAAATTATACCTAAATTATCAATTCTGGATGCGGATGTATTAAAAACATTGTCTCAACATCTCGTAGTTGCCACAGGAATGGATGCTTTCTCTCATGCCGCTGAAAGTTATCTTTCAAATAAGGCGGATTGTTTATCAAAGATGTTTGCAAAGGAAAGTTTGGAAATACTTATGGAATATCTCCCGAGAGTAAAGAATATCTCTATGGAAGCGAGAGAAAAACTTTTTCTGGCTTCTCTTATTGCAGGATTTGGTTTAAACAAAACAGGAACTATTATTGTGCACGGTATGGGCTATACTCTCACTATAACACATAACACTCACCATGGAACTGCTAATGCAATTCTTCTACCCTATGTATTTGAATATCTGAAGTATAATGGATATGAAAAAGAGATAGAAGAACTTGAAGGTATATGGGGAAAAACAGAACAACTGAAGAATTTTGTGAGAGATATTGGACTTCCATGGCGTTTGAGAGATATAGGAATAAAAAAAGAGGAGATAGGAAAACTTGCAGACCTTGCTGTTTTAGGGACACAGAGGTCTATGAAGAATATGAAAATGGTTATAGGTAAAGATGAGTTTAAAAAGATATTTGAAATTGCATGGTAAAGGAGGGATGAAAAATGAAAGTTAAACTGTTTGAGATGACATTGAAGGAGATAAAAGAGATGCAGCCTTTTGAGGTAGTTGTATTACCCTGGGGTTCTTGTGAGCCACATAATCTACATCTTCCATATGGGTGTGACACAATTTCAGTAGAGAAAATCGGGCTTATAGGCGCAGAGAAGGCAAGAAAAAAAGGAGCAAAAGTGGTTGTTTTGCCTGCCATTCCTATCGGTGTTAACACCAGCGGTATGGAATTCCCGCTTGTATTAAATTTCAATCCTACCACTCAATTGACTATGTTGAAGGATATCATAGACTGTCTTGAAAAACATAATATCTATAAACTTATCATTATGAATGGCCATGGGGGTAATGATTTTAAATGGATGGCGAGGGAATTATATGGAAAGACAAGGGTTGTTATATTTGTACTGAATTGGTGGGAACTAACACAGGATATTGTAGAAAAGGTCTGTGATGATAAGTCAGGAGAACATGGGAATGAATCAGAAACATCGTGGTTTATGTATCTCTGTCCAGAGTTGGTACATCTTGAATGGGCAGATGAAGGAAAGGTAAAAGAACCCGTACTTAATTCATTAAAAAATCAGGAGGTATGGATGCCGAGGCCGTGGCATCTACTTACTGTTAATTCAGGTTATGGAAATCCCAAAAAGGCAACACCGGAAAAAGGAAAAGTAATATTTGATGAGACAACTGACAGAATTGCTGAAATAATAAAAGAGATATCTGATGCTAAAATAACCGAAACATTTCCATACTGATATGATGCAACAACTTATTCACTTCTCAAAAATAACCGAAATAAATAAAGAGATTGTTTTAGGGATAGGGAAGTTTGATGGTGTTCACCTTGGACACCAGAAGCTTTTATCTATGATAGTAAAAGAGGCAAAAAAAGAGGGAAGGGTACCCGCAGTTATTACTTTTAAAAATTTTCCAGTAGAATTTCTTCTATGTAGTTGGGAGGAAAAACTCGCTTTACTAAGATACTGGGGGATAAAGGTATGTATCTGGTGTAATTTTGATGAGATATCTCATCTCTCGCCTGAAAATTTTCTGGATATATTACTTGAAGCAGGAGTTAAAACGATAGTTATCGGTTATAACTTTCGGTTTGGTAAAGAGAGAAGAGGAGATGTAAAGTTTTTAATGAAGAAGTCAAAAGAAAAAGATTTTTCTCTTATAGTAGTACCTTCTTTTAAGAAAGATGGTGAGATAGTAAGCGCTTCAAAGATAAGAGAGATGATAAAAGATGGTAGAATTGAAAAGGCAAATAAACTTTTAGGAAGATATTTTTCTATTTCAGGTAAAGTTATTAAAGGAAAAGGTATTGGAAGAAAACTGGGTTTCCCTACAGCAAATCTCTTTCTTCAGAATAGTGTTTGTATTGCTAATGGTGTATATGCTGGCTGGACGTTATATAACAGGAAAATTTATAAATCTGCAATAGTAACAGGTATTTCTCCTACTTTTAATGATAATACAGAGAAGTTTGAAGTGTTTCTTATAGATTTTCCTTTCACCAAGAAGATATACAATCAAAAATTACGTGTGTTTTTATATAAAAAACTAAGGGCACAAAGAAAATTTGAAGATGAATTACAACTTCAGAGACAGATAAGGAAAGATATTGAAAAGATAAATAATCTTTTAGAAAAAGTCATACCTCCGGATTTTAAATAAAACTATTCATATATATCATAGATTGTATCATTTATTACAAACTGAACATTTTTCCCCAGAGCAAGAAATTGAGTAGATGCTGGTTTATTTTTTACCAGTTCAAAATAATCCTTGCTTCCAAATTGTATCCTTACTTTCTTGAAGTTTTTCATACTATAAACTGCAGAGTCAGTCCATCTATTACCATCCTGATAGACAGCCCTTCCCTGTATATTTTTCACCTGCCCGGTAAGGTTCTGTACCTTCCCTGAACTGTCTTTATACTCCATACGTTCTCTTCCCTGATAGACCTGTTGATAATTCTGTGCATTTCTCAAAGCATAAAGTTCTTTACTGGCAACTACACTTTTTTTACCGGATTTATCCTGCATACCCTTAATCTCTGCTTTCATTTTAGCTTCCATTACAGGAGTGGTTAACACCTCTCTCAAAGAAGGAGAAATCGAGATATTATTTTTTCCTGTAGATTGACGATGTTGTTCTTCCTCTATAATTAAATAACTCGTATAAGGAGTAATAATTCCATACTTATTGGCAACAGCAATTATTTCATCTTTCAGTTCCTCGTTCTCTCCTTTCAGCCGTATCTCATCTAATAGATAACCTATGTGTTGTGCAGCCCATATCTGGGGTATAAAACCATCTGTAGTTGAAGCAACATCAGAAGGAGAATGGAGTGGGAAGTTCAATACATACTCAAATCTTTTTTTCTTTCCTTCTATGTATCCCTCAAGATTGACTTTTAATCTGCCACTTTTTTTATATCTACCGGTTATGGTTATCTGAGACCCTTTAAACAAATCAGGAACTTTTTTGGGATAGATGTTATATGCACTCAATCCCTTAAAATCAATGTGAATATCTGAAAGTACAGGATACTTTATCTTTTCATAAAAAGAGGTTATTTTTAGCTCTATATCTTCTTCAGGTGTGACATAGTCCCTGTATCCATAAGAAACTTCTGCTACACGGTCAAGAAGATGAGTATTTAATTCGTAATCAATACCAAAAACAAATATCCTTATATTATTTTTATTTCTCTTTTCAATCGTTCTTATCAGTTCATTTTCATCTGTTATTCCAATAGTTGGTTTACCGTCTGTTATGAATATGATACTGCCATACTTTTGTTCCTTCCTATCAAAAACAGAAAAAGCAAGAGAAAGTGCTTCTTCTATATTAGTATCACCTGCAGGTTGTATTCTTGCTACAAATCTTCTTGCCGATTCTATATTGTTCTTATAAGCCGTTTTTAATTCTTTGAAAAGTGATTCTGCCTCTGTTGAGAACCGTATAACTTCAAATCTGTCTTGTTTATTTAAGTTAGTAATACAAAAATCCAGTGCTCTTTTTGCCTGTTCTATCTTCTTGCCCGCCATACTGCCGGATGTATCTATAACAAACACAATATCTTTCTTTTGTATCTCTTCCTCTTTCAAACTGAAAGAAGGGGTTATATTCAGTATAAAAAATCCATCTTCTCCTGCTTCTCTATACGTGAGAACACTCGCATCTATCTCTTCTTTATTGGTTGAATAATAGACAACAAAGTCAATATCAGGAATTACATCCTTGTCCTCAAATCGCACTACTGCCTTTGTATCACTCTTCCTTTTTATTTCAACATTATGTGTAGAACAGAATAACATCTTTATTGGTTCCTCTGTTTCTATATTAACCTCTATACTTACATCCTTTATGGGCTTTGATGAAAATTTTTCTGTATTTAGTGGATATATATACCTTAAAACATTGGCATCTGCTTTTAACATCTATCCATACTGTATTTTTATTCTCTTGGTAGAATAAGGTTCTATAGGAAATATCCTTACCTTAAAAGCATCTCTGTTAACATATTCAAGAAGTGCAGGGTCTTTCATCTTTCTGACAATATCTTCATAAATTCCTCTCGCTTTTTCAGCAGGTAGAAGTTCGGCAGGGACTTACTGTCCATTAATATCCATTGAAAAACCACTGATTATTGCACCTTCTGGAACAGGAAATATATATGTGCCTTCCAGCCGAGACCCCGTAGGATTATAAAATTCCTGGTCAATACTTGTTTTTGCAATGTTATTTTTTATATCCACAATTACCCTATGGTATCTTACTTCAAGAGGGTAGGGGGTCTGCTTTTCATTAGGATGAGGAACAACTATAAATCCATCTGCTTTTAATATCCCTGTAAGTAACAGCATCACAAACACATATATTTTACTTTTCATCTTGTTGTCCTCCTCTCTTATTTTAGTTAAACGTGAAATGTTTTTTCTCTGCCTGTGTCTTTATTGTTTTTATAAGCACTTTATCAAATGTATCAGTATCTCCAGATATCCTTGCCATTTCCTCTGCGATGTATTTCTCCCTTTGTATACCCATCTCATTTATTTTCTTTTTGATTTCTTCTCTTTGTTTGCTTATAGATTCTATATATGTTCTCTGTTCTTTAATACTCATATTTCTCATTTCTACAGGCAGTTCTTCCTTATTTAGTTTTTCAATCTCCACATTATGCTGATTGTATGCATCTACAAGGTCCCAATCGGTATTATTGTAATGTACTGATGTTTTGGCAACCTGCCTTGATAAAAAACCTTCCTTGGAATTTTTCTCTGCTATTATTTCAAGTTTTTCCTGCCTTTTCTTTCCTGAACTTCCCTGTTTTCCATAAGCGATATATGTACTATTCAATTCCTGTCCGAATTTTGCTATCCTTTCATCATAAGGTGTTTTAATAGAAACAATAGATTTATTCTGGTCTATACAGGAATATACACCATCTGCAATATCTGCACCATCTTTCCAACCAGAGGTAACACCTGTATGATAATCATCACAGTAAATGGTATTTACTATAATTCCTTTCTTTATAGCATTCTTACAGGACTCTTTGTAGTCAATATATCCCTGAGTAAATGGTTCATTTCCCGCTATAAATATAACTTTGTAATCATCATTTGTTTTGTTCCACTGCAGTTTTTCTACTGCTTCTTTTATTACATATCCACAACATTCAGTTCCCCCATTGGTTGTTAATGCAAATAGTTCTTCTGCAATTCTATCAATGTCTGTAGTAAATGGGACAATAAGTCGTACCCATCCCTCTTCTGCAGATAGATTGTTATTACCATATTCAAAAAGAGCCACCTGCAGTTCTGGCGTTTCTCCATTCTTTGATGCCTTAGCAAATTCATTAACCATTTTCCAGATATATGCCCTTGCCTGATTAATGAGTCCTTCCATACTACTACTTGTATCAAGTAAAATTGCAACCTGTATAACTGGTTTACTCTCTGCGCTGTAGCACACAACCATAAAGAAAATAACCATTCCTGTTACTACCTTTAAAAGATTTTTTCTTATATCCATTCTCCTCCTTTGTTGTTATTTAGACACAGAGATAATTAAAAAGTTCCACTTTCTAAAAACAAAGAGGGACATTTGAAACACTTGACAGATGTAAAAATAGCCATATAATATATTAAGAATATAAGAATATATGAAAGGAGGTGAAAGAGAATGAAAAAGATATTATTCTGTTTAGCGGTTGCAGGGTTGATAATAGGAATGGCTACATTTGCATCAGCAGCGGTTCAACAGGGAGATACAACCCTAACATTCAATGCAGGATATAGTTATTTAGATATCGCTGATGGAGCAACCAGTAGCTGGGATATTACAGGAAGGATTGCTTTAGGAAAATTCCTGACTAACAACTTCCAGCTGGAAGGGATTTTAAATGCTACCAAAGGTGAAATGTATGAATCGCTTGAATATACATACGGAGCTGTTCTTATCAGACCTAACTTTCATTTTGCCACTGAAGGAGCAACCGTTCCCTATATAGGGGCAGCAGCTGGTTTCTTCTTCTACGATATTGAAGATGAAAGCGATACAAACTTCATCTGGGGAGGTCAGGTAGGTCTGAAACAGTTTATAAGAGATAATGTATTCATCCAGATGGAAGCATCATATCTTATGACAGAGATGATGGATGAAGAGTTAAACATCTTTAAGATTCTATTTGGATTGGGATTTAAACTCTAATTTTTTACAAAGTAAAGAGGCACTCTTTCTATTATTATTAGAAAAGGGTGCCTTTTTTATTTTTATATCCGAAGGTTTGAATGTTCAGAAGAAAAGGGGAACCTTACCTTTTGTTGAAAAAAAGAGGAGAGAGATATTCTGTGGTGTTGACACTGATAGTCACAGTGATTATAATAACTATAGAAAGAAAAAGGAGGTGAAAGAAAATGAAAAAAATGGTAGTTAAAATATCTATGTTGCTCATAGCAGGACTGTGTATCGCAGGATTTGCTCAGGAAGAAGGTTCTGTAGGGTTTGGTGCTGGAATCAAATTAGGGACTCCAGGACCAGGTATAGAAGTAGCGATACCTTTTACTGATAAGTTCGGTGGGCGGATAAATTTAAACTACTTTACATATGACTATGACACAACCCAGGAAGGTATTAAGTATGAAGCAGAACTGAATCTTATGACTATAGGAGCAACTATTGACTGGTATCCAACAGGTAGAGGTTTCAGATTAACTGGAGGTGTTTTTTACAATGGAAATGAAATTACAGGTAAAGGAGAGATTGGTCCAGGAGGAGTAAATATCGGAGGTACAACATATACCTCTACTGATGTTGGAAAACTAAAAGCAAAAGCGGATTTTGATACTCTTTCACCGTATATAGGTATTGGTTGGGATACCTCTTTTGGAGGAGAAAGACAGTGGGGATTTATCGGTGATGTTGGTATTTTATATCACGGCTCACCGAATATAAAACTCTCTTCTAAAGGTGGTACTCTTTCTGATGACCCAACATTTTTAGCTAATCTGAAAAAGGAAGAAAAAGAAATAGAAGATAATGTAGAAGATTTTGTGTGGTATCCTGTAATAACAGTGGGATTGATCTATAGATTTTGAATTAAATAATGTTTTATAAAAAAGAGCCCCTTTAAAAAGGGGCTTTTTTTTCGCCTTCTTTCCAATTGATAAATCCCATAGATATTTTCTTTATTCCTATGCAACAGTAAAAATCTGATTATAACCAGATTCATATAGAAATCGGAAGTTTTATCAATTCAAAATCTTCTAATAGAAGTTCCATAAATTTTTTTATACTTGAAAAAGTTATAAAAAAGAGTAAAATAAAAAAGTTTTCGTGTCAAAACAATACAGGAGGAAGAAAATGGGGAAATATGTATATTTTTTTGGAGGGGGTAAGGCAGATGGCGATGGAAGTATGAAGGAGCTTTTAGGTGGGAAAGGAGCAGGACTTGCAGAGATGGTAAAACTAAATATACCTGTTCCTGCTGGTTTTACTATTACAACAGAAGTTTGTACATATTATTATAAGCATAATAAACAACTTCCAGAGGGATTGATAGATGAAGTAAAGAAAAACTTATCAGAAATAGAGAATATTATGGGTTCTAAATTCGGAGACCCCAAAAATCCTTTACTTGTTTCTGTCCGTTCTGGTGCAAGAAAATCAATGCCAGGAATGATGGAAACAGTACTCAATATAGGGCTCTGTTCTGCCACAATTCCAGGGCTCATTAAAAAAACAAATAATCCGAGATTTGTGTATGATGCCTATAGACGGTTAATTATGATGTATTCAGATGTCGTTATGGAGAAAGCAGCAGGAAGAGAACCAGAAGAAGGTAAGGGCATAAGAGTTCAATTAGATAAAATGATGGAAGAATTAAAAGAAAGTAAGGGATATAAGGCAGATACAGACCTTACAGCAGAAGACCTGAAAGACCTGTGTGAGAAGTTTAAAAAGAGGGTAAAAGAGGTTATTGGAGAGGAATTTCCTGATGATGCATGGGAACAACTTATGGGTGGAATCAAAGCGGTATTTCAGTCATGGAATGGTAAAAGAGCAGTTGCCTATAGAAGGATTGAAGGTATTCCTGATGACTGGGGGACTGCTGTTAATGTTCAGGCAATGGTCTTTGGTAATATGGGTGAGACATCTGCTACTGGTGTTGCATTTACAAGAAACCCAGCAACAGGAGAAAATAAGTTTTATGGAGAATGGCTTGTGAATGCACAGGGAGAAGATGTTGTAGCAGGTATAAGAACTCCTAATCCGCTAAATAATGAGACAAAGAATGAACAGAACAGACACCTGAAATCTCTTGAAGAAGCAATGCCGAATGTTTATAAAGAACTATGCAATATAAGGACAACTCTTGAAAGACACTTTAAAGATATGCAGGATATAGAGTTTACGATACAGGAAGGACGTTTATGGATGTTGCAGTGTCGTGTAGGTAAAAGGACAGGAACAGCGGCATTGAATATGGCAATGGATATGCTTGCGGAAGGGCTTATAGATGAAAAAACTGCTATTATGCGATTGTCTCCTTCTCAGATAGATGAACTGCTTCATCCTCTCGTTGACCCTTCAGTGGAAGCAAAGACAAAACCACTTGCAAAAGGATTACCTGCAGGTCCTGGCGGTGCTTCTGGACATATTGTATTTACAGCAGATGACGCAGTGAAATGGGCAAAGAATGGTAAAAAAGTCATCCTTGTAAGAGAAGAAACAAACCCTGAAGACGTAGAAGGAATGAGAGCAGCACAGGGTATACTTACGGGTAGAGGAGGAATGACCAGCCATGCAGCACTTGTAGCGAGGGGCTGGGGTAAGTGTTGTATAGTGGGCTGTGGTGCTTTGAAAATAGATGTACATAACAAAAAACTTACAGTTGAAGGCAAAGAATTTAAGGAAGGTGATATATTTACACTCAATGGAACAAAGGGTTATGTCTATTCAGGGGAACTCCCTATGATTGATGCAACAGAGAACCCGAGATTTAAAGAGTTTATGAATATAGCGCGTTCTATAAAAAAATTAGGTATAAGAGCAAATGCAGATACGCCTGAAGATGCTAAAAATGCTATTGCTTTTGGGGCAGAAGGAATAGGGCTTTTCAGAACAGAACATATGTTTTATGGAAAGGGTTCTGAAGAACCTCTTTTCCGTTTAAGAAAGATGATTATATCCAGAACAGAAGAGGAGAGGAAAGCAGCACTGGATGAATTGATGCCGTATGTAAAAAAGGATATTAAGGCAACTTTAGAGGTTATGAATGGCTTTCCTGTAACTATAAGATTGCTTGACCCACCATTACATGAATTTGTTCCAAAGAGAGAAGATGAACAGACAAAACTGGCAAATAGTTTGGGTATTTCAATGGAAGAATTTAAGAAAAGAGCGGATGTACTTCACGAGACCAATCCTATGATGGGACACAGGGGAGTTCGGCTGGGAATTACCTATCCTGAAGTAACAGAGATGCAGATAAGGGCTATATTTGAAGCAACTGCTGAACTTATAAAAGAGGGTAAAAAGGCACTGCCTGAGATTATGGTTCCTGTGGTATGTACTGTGGAAGAACTCAAACATCAGAAAAAAATAGTTGAAAAGGTATATAAAGAGGTTTGTGAGAAATATGGACTGGATAAAATAGAATATCTTTATGGAACAATGATAGAGATACCGAGGGCTGCACTTACTGCTAATAAAATTGCTCAGGAAGCAGAATTCTTCTCTTTTGGAACTAATGACCTTACACAGATGGGGTTTGGCTTCTCAAGGGATGATATAGGCGGTTTTGTTCCTGCCTATCTGGATAATAAAATTCTTAAAGAAGACCCATTCCAGGTACTTGACCAGGAAGGTATAGGGGAACTGGTTAATATCGGTATTCAGAGGGGTAGGGCAACCAGACCAAATCTGAAGGTAGGTATCTGTGGAGAGCATGGAGGTGAAGCAGAATCAGTAAAGTTCTGTCATAGAGCCGGTATGAACTATGTGAGTTGTTCTCCATTCAGAATTCCCATTGCAATCCTTGCTGCTGCGCAGGCAGTAGTAGAGGAAGGTAAGAAGTCCTGAACTGTATAAGTATATAACTTCTGAAGTTAAGAAGTTATTAAGTTATGTGTTTAGTTATTATTGATGAGAACAGCTGTAGGGAATATAGAATTATTTTTATGATATTTAATTATATATAATAATTTTATCCTTCCTCCTTTTTTTTGTCTTATATTTTCTCTGGCAAAGATAATAGGGTAGGGGGCTCTACCCTCTCTGTTTTTGTATGAATTAGAGAAAGAAGAAATATAAGGGTTATTTTAAATGAAATTTTTTCTCTTCATATCCTCAAGTTAAGCATAATATCTGTTATTTTAATCTTATCTGTTTTATTCCGATATCTGCTATTTTACTAAACTTCTTTAACCCTTTTTAAAAGCAAAATAAAAAGATTTTTAAAAGATAAAAGGGTTTATCCCTATAAGCAAACAAGAATGAGGTTTATTGTTTAAATATATTGGTCTGTTTGTACATACCAGGGGAAAAGATAACTTTATATTATGAGAGATAAAAATCTGATTCATTGATTAAAAATTTTTAGTGTATAAGTATAGTTCTTTCCGGAAAGAAGGACTCTGTCCAGGAAACATACTGTAAGATAATTTTATAAAATACATCAAATGGTATGTTTTAAGTTCTTTATTTATATATGTTTAGAATTATATAATTCCTTTACGTCTTTAAAGGGGCAATATGTTATAAGTTTATATTTTTCCGATACTTAGTTAGACAATTTAAAGATAACCAGTATATTTTTTAAACATCTATAATATGGTCTATCAGCACATATTTTTTATTATTAAGTTTATATAAATAAATGACTTAATATAATTTATTTAACAATTTTTATTAATTCATAAGAAGTGGTCTAAACAATGGAATTTTTGTTTTTCTTTCACCCCTGAAGTTAACATAATATTTCTTATCCGACGTTTTTTATATAAAGTTTTTATATAAAAGAACTTACGGTTTAAATTTTTATTTACGATTCAGATATTTCCAGAAGAGATATGGTTACTGCTTTTCTGGGAAAAATTTTGCTTATGATACCGGCTATAACAATACCGTCATAAAAAAATAAAAAACCACTAAAAAGAAGTCCTGCAATCCAGTTCATAAGTAAAAAAATAATAGTAAAAGAGATAAAAATAAGACCTATTATAATCAAATATGTAATAGTATATTCTCTGACAACAAGAAATATCTTTTCTATAATCTTTTGTAGTTTAAAAGCCATTTTTATATCATTATCTTCAAGATATACACATATTGCAAAAGGAAGGAAATAAATAGCGATTAATAGGGTTATTGTACCTAAAAGGTTTAGAATCTGGCCCCTGAAATAAAATAAAGAGAAGATTTTTCCTCCTGAAAGGGTCAACATTAAACTACCACCCAAAAACATCAATAAAAATGGGATTATAAGGTAAGATATTAATATAGCAAACAAAAATATGCCGGTTATAAAAAGTTCCTTTATATTTTCGTCCCATTTAACAGGTGTTTTATCCTGTTGTATACTTCTTTTAAGTTTTTTCCCCAGATATCCCAATGGTATAAGATTAAAGACAGGGAAGAAGGTGATAATCCCCCCTATCATAAGGTTTATAATATTCTCCCTGCTATTAAAAGGGTCTTTTAATGCATCCATTACCTTTTTTTTCATTTTAATTTCTCCTTATAATCTCTAACATTTCTTTTACAGCCCTTTCAAGTCCTACAAATACGGCTCTACCAATAATACTGTATCCAATATTGAGTTCTTCAATCCCTTTAATTTTACATATGGCAGCAGTATTGTGGTAATCCAGACCATGTCCTGCATTTACCCTTATTCCCGTAGAGATTGCATATTCTGTGGCACTGATTATTTTTTCTAATTCCATCTGTATTTCTTCTTCTCTCGTTGCTTCTGCATATCTTCCTGTGTGTATTTCTATAAAATCTGCACCTGTATCTTTACTTGCAAGTATCTGTTTTTTTTCTGGCTCAATAAATAAACTTACTTTTATACCTGCCTTTCGGAATTCTTTTATGCTACTTTTTATTTTTTCAAAGTTTTTTATAACATCCAATCCACCTTCGGTAGTCAATTCTTCCCTTTTTTCAGGAACAAGTGTAACCTGATGTGGTTTTACATCAAGAGCTATATTTATTATTTCTTCAGAAAGTGCCATTTCAAGATTCAGCCTGGTCTTTACAACTTTTTTTAGTAGATATACATCCCGTTCCTGTATGTGTCTTCTATCCTCTCTTAAATGACACACAATAGAATCACATCCTGCAAGTTCACATATTACAGCTGCCCATACAGGTTCTGGTTTCTCTCCTCGTCTTGCCTGTCTTAAGGTTGCAATATGGTCTATATTTACGCCTAATTTCATAATTTATCTCCCAGTATTTCCCGAAGGTTCTTTATTAGCAGTTTGTTTTCTTCCGGTGTTCCTATGGTAATTCTTACATACTCAGGTCCCATTCCAAACATCCCACGTATAATTATACCTTTCTTTTCAAGTTCGTTTACTACTCTGGAAGCGTTGGGAATCCTGCAGAGGATAAAATTTGCATAGGTAGGAATGTAATCTATTTTAAGATAATTAAAAGCGTCATACAGATAGGATTTACCCGTAACATTATTTTCAAAGGACTTTTTAACATAATCCTGGTCATCAAGTGCTGCAATTCCTGCTTCCTGTGCAGGGATTGTAGTATTAAAAGGAGGCCGTATTCTTTCCATAAATTCTATGATATCTTTACTGGCTATTCCAAATCCTATCCTGAGACCTGCAAGCCCGTATATTTTTGAAAGGGTTCTGGTTATAATAATATTCTTTTTATAAAGATAAGGATAAGCAGTACCAAAATCGTCTATATCTACATATTCTATATATGCTTCATCAGAGATGATAAGAATATCGTCGGGAACTTGCTCTATAAATTCATCTATCTGTTCTCTGTATATAATAGTTCCTGTAGGATTATTAGGATTACAGAGTATTATAACTTTTGTTTTTGGTGTAATTCTCTCAAGGAACATATTCAGGTTATATGAAAAGTCCTCTTTAAGAGGTATTTCTACAGGTATGGCTCCAATTTTATAGGCAAGAATCTTATATATAAGAAAAGATGGAGTAGGAAATATTACTTCATCATCCGGATTTAAGAAAAGTTCCATTCCCATAGAGATTATTTCACTGGAACCACTTCCGAGAATGATGTTTTCCTGTGGTTGATTAAATACCTCTGAGATCTTGTTTTTCAAATAATATCCTGAACTTTCAGGATACCTTGAAATCTTTTCAGCACAATTTTTTAGTGCTTCAACCGCTTTAGGAGAAGGGCCCAGAGGATTTTCGTTTGAAGCAAGTTTAACAATCTTTTCTATATCAAGTCCGTATGCCCTCTGTAGTTCTTCTATTGGTTTTCCCGGAACATAAGGAGCAATTTTCTTTATATCATCTCTTACTAATTTTTCTATTTTATTCATATTTTAGTCCTGTTCTTGTTCTTACTTCATCCATAGTTTCATTAGCGACTTTATGAGCTTCTTCAGCACCTTTTTTCAGTATATTCCACAACTTTTTTCTGTCTTTTTCTAAAGTTCTTCTTCTATCCTGAATCTCTTTAAGATATTCAACTGTTGCTATCCCAAGTTCTTTTTTACAATCAATACATCCAATAATAGCACCTTTACATTCCTTCTCTATCTCCCCTACTCTAACATCAGTATTAAAAAGTTTATGATAAGTAAAGGCAGGACAGGTTCTGGGATGCCCCGGGTCTTTCCTGTATATCCGTTTAGGGTCAGTGAACATCTTACTGATTTTGTCTTTTATCACCTCAGAGGTATCTTTAAGATATATGCAATTATTATATGACTTACTCATCTTTCTATTATCAGTTCCCGGTATCTTTGGGGTTTCTGTTAAAAGTGCCTCAGGGAGAGGAAAAGTTTCACCATAAAGATAATTAAATCTCTGTGCAATTTCCCTTGTTAATTCAAGATGTGGCAGTTGGTCCATACCGATGGGAACATACCTTGCTTTGTATATCAATATATCTGCTGCCTGCAAAACAGGATAACCCAGAAAACCATATGTATTAAGGTCTTTTGATATAAGTTGTTTCTTTTGTTCCTTGTATACAGGGTTTCTTTCCAGCCATGATGTAGGGACTATCATTGAAAATATAAGATGTAGTTCTGTATGTTCTGGGACCATTGACTGAACAAATATAGTGGATTTATGAGGGTCAAGTCCACATGCTATAAAGTCCATAGCCACTTCTTCTACAAACTGCTTTATCTCACTGGTTGAAGCATATTCAGTACTCAATGCGTGATAGTCCGCTATCATATAAAAACAGTTATACCCATCATTCTGAAATTTTTTCCAATTTTTCAGTGCGCCAAAAAGATGTCCTATGTGTAAAGGTCCTGTAGGTCTCATTCCGCTTAATATATTTTTATTCATAAGTTCTTAACTCCATAAGTTCATAACTTCTTTTTATATTCAAAATAGTCATTAAGTATCTTTCTATGGTCAAAAACAATCTCTTCAGGAAGATTTTCCTCTGTAAAAATTTTTGCATCTTCTGCATCATCATCCCCTTTCAAAATTCCCCTCCCCTTTCCGATAAAAACTGTGGAGATTGTATGGTGTCTCGGGTCTCTATCCGGTGCCGAATAAGTATGAAACTGTTTCAAATCAACTATATTCAGTCCTGTCTCTTCCTTCGCTTCTCTTAACACTGCATTTTCAAGTGTCTCTCCATACTCCACAAAACCACCCGGTAATGCCCATCCATAAGGATAGTTCTTCCTTTTTATCAATACAATACCACCATCTAATTCTATGATAATATCAACCGTAGGGATAGGATTTTTATATTTCTCTTCCATTATTTCTCAGATGAATAAAAACTTTTATATGCAAGATAGGTGGAATACACATCTGCCTTACTGGTTAATTCATAAGGGGCATGCATGGAAAGAACACCTGTTCCACAATCTACTGTGTCAATATTATATCTTGCTATATATGTTGCTATTGTTCCGCCTCCTCCTTGTTCTATCTTCCCTATCTCTCCTGGCTGCCATAAAACACTGTTTCTATCAAAAACATCTCTAATATAGGCAAGATATTCAGCAGATGGTTCTATACTGTGTCCTTTCCCTCTACCTCCTGTAATTCGGGTGAGCACAACTCCACATCCTAACCTTGCTGTATTACGAGGGTCATAGACCTCTTTATAGTTGGGGTCAAGAGCTGTATCCACATCTGCAGATATTGCTTTTGAGTTTTGAATAACTTTACGGAAATCAGAAGTACTACCTCCTGTTTTTTCAATAATATCCTCTAAGACATACTTTAAAAATTCCGACTGTGCAGAAGTAGCACCTCTACTTCCAATTTCTTCCTGGTCCACCATAACACAGAAGATTGAGTAATCCGGTTTTTCAACATCAAGAAACGCCAACATACTTGTATAGGCGCATACCCTGTCATCCTGTCCGTATCCTAAAAGCATACTTTTATCAAGCCCTGCATCTCTCATTCTACCAGCGGGAACAAACTGGAACTCGCTACTGATAAAGTCATCTTCATCTATCCCGTAGGTGTCTTTCAAAATTTTAAGGATATTACCTTTGACCTTTTCTTTATCCTTCTCTTTCAATGGAATACTGCCTACAAATACATTGAGATTTTCACCAGGAAAACCGTCTTCTATGGTCTTTTTTGCCTGGTCCTTCCCCAGATGTGGTAGCAGGTCCGTTATATTAAATACAGGGTCAGTATCTTTTTCTCCTATTACGATCTCTTTTTTTGTCCCATCTTTTAATACAACTGTACCATGCATTGCAAGAGGTATAGTAAGCCACTGGTACTTTTTAATTCCTCCATAATAGTATGTTTTAAGGAGGCATATATTTTCATCCTCGTATAGAGGGGTTGTTTTTAGGTCAAGACGTGGAGTATCTATATGAGAAACAATAAACCTGCAACCATCTGTAAGAGGTCTCTTGCCCAATCTTCCCATCACTAACACTTTTTCTTTATTAATTTTATAAAAAACATCTCCTGTTTTAATCTTTTTATATCTATCAAGCAATTTGACATCATATTGTCTTCCCTTATCAAGAGAACCCTTTACAAATTTCCTTTCTGTCTTGTTTTCAGAAAGAAATTCTTTATATCCCTCACAGAAATCTATTGCCTGTTTTTTCGTTTTTTCATCCCATGTTTCCCATGCTATTTTTCTTTCCATTGCAACCCTCCTCACAATATAACATTGTAAGGCAATTTGTTCTTATTTGCAAGTCATCTATTACTGCGATAATGCTTTGTGTCTGCAATAAGATTTCTAATGAATATAAAGATAAGAAGAGGGAAAACTAGAATTATAAGTTTGTTGCAGGCAAGGGCTTCGGTGAAACGGAAATGGAGAAGATATAAAACTGCTCTGGTTATTCCACATCCAGGGCATTCTATACCAAAAAAGTTTTTGTAAATGCAGATAGAAGGAAGATTATTAAGGTAAGATGGGTGAATAAGAAATAATAAAAAAGGAAGAAGAATATATAAAACAACCATTTTAATAAACATCTTTACTTCTTTTTTCATCCTTTATTTCTTTACAAGCAGGTTACCATCACTATCCCTATATTTCCCTGTGGCAATAAGAATAACATCTATGAGCCACCAGATACCACAGCCACCTGCTGTAAGCAGTTTTAGAACACCAAGTCCGGTGTATCCAGTATAAAATCTATCTATCCCAAACTGTCCTACAAGTATTGAGAGTATAAGTGTAATTGTCCAGTCCTTCCCTTCAGATGATGTTAATCTCGCCCCACATTTTATACATATCTCTGCATTCACATCAGTAGGTGCACCGCAGTTCTGGCAATATCTATTTCCACTTTTCGGTACCACTCCACAACCAATACAGACAGATGCTTTGTTATCCACTTCCTTACCACAATTTCTGCAGTACATATATCCTCCTCTCACTATTTTTATAAAGTGAGCAGTGTTTTCTATGTCTATTGTATAGTATATAGCAGAAAGGGTAAAATAAAAACAATTGAAAGGGGGAATTATGGAGAAAGTAGAAAAAAGGAGTGAGTTAAAGGTTATAACAAAAGATAGAGTTGGAGCTATTGCAGATATTTCAAAATTGATATCTGAAAAAGGAGTAAATATAGAGAATATATGTGTTTATACAATAGGTGGAGATGCCATATTCTATCTTGTTACATCAGATAATGGGAAAATTGCGAAGATATTTGTTGATAAGGGATATAAGGTAGAAGAAAGAGAAGTTGTAGTAATGGCTCTGGAGAATCGTCCAGGTGCTTTACAAAAGGTTTCAGAGAAACTGAAAGAAGAAAATATAGATGTTAAATATCTTTATGGAACTATGTCAGGGAAAGGAGACAATACCACACTGGTTTTTTCTTCTAATGATGATGAAAAGGCAGTTGAGGTTTTAAGATATATCCTGTCTCTATCCGAATGGGGCAGATGATTAAAATAGGGTGAAATAGAAAAGGGGGAAAAATGGAAAATGAAAACAGACCTAAAAATTCAGCAGGACTAAAGTTGATTGGAATAGCGGTTTTAACCTTTATTCTTTTAATTCCCTCCACTGCGATAAGGGCTCTTATATTGGAACGGAAAAACAGACATACGGAAGTTGTTGGAGAGATAATTAATACCTGGGGTGGAGAACAGGTAATTACAGGGCCTATTCTGATTGTCCCTTTTAACAAGAAGGTTAAAGATGAAAAAGGAGCGATAACAACCATTACCCAGAATATCTATTTTCTTCCTGAAGAATTATCTGTCAGTAGTGAGATTATTCCTGAGATAAGGTATAGAGGGATTTATAAGGTTGTAGTATATAATGCAAAACTACATCTGGATGGTTATTTTTTAAAACCATCTTTTGATAGTTTTTCTATTCCTCAGGAAAATGTTTTATGGCGAGATGCTCGCCTTATACTGGGACTGAGTAATCTGAAAGGTGTTAAGGAAGCGATAACAATTAGATGGAATGAAGAGAAATTGGTTGCTGAGCCAGGTGTTGGAAACAATGAGATACTTGCAGGAGGTATTAGTGTACAGCCAGAAGTAAAGGGAACTTCTCCTGAATTTAAGTTCTCAATGGATATAATACTAAACGGTGGAAAGTCCATCAATTTTGTACCTGTTGGCAAAAAGACAACTGTAAAAATGGCTTCTTCCTGGAATAATCCGAGTTTTACAGGAGTGTTTTTACCGGAGAAAAGAGAAGTTAATAAGAGCGGATTTACTGCAGAATGGAAAGTACTTAATTTCAACAGGGATTATCCACAGAAATGGATAGGTGATACATATAGAACCCAGTTACAGTCATCTTCTTTCGGTGTATCTCTTTTATTACCGGTTGATGAATATCAAAAATCTGAAAGAACTACTAAGTATGCAAGTATGTTTATTATACTAACATTTCTTTCTTTTTTCATCATAGAACTATTAAACAATAAGATGCTCCACCCTATCCAGTATCTTCTTATAGGTATTGCACTGGTTATATTTTACACTCTCCTTCTTTCTATTGCAGAGCATTTATCATTTAACAGGGCATATCTAATCGCAAGTGTAAGTACAATCTTCCTGATTACTGCGTATACAAGAAGTATATTAAGAAATAAATGGTTTACACTTCTGATTGCTCTTATACTGACTATATTTTATACGTTTTTCTTTATCCTTCTCCAGTTGCAGGATTATGCTCTCCTTATAGGCAGTATTGGAATGTTTATCATCTTAGCGGTATTTATGTATCTAACGAGGAAGATTGACTGGTACAATCTGGAGAAAAAACAATAAATTTTATAATGTATTATACAGAACTTCTTTTAGTGATTTTTTAGTAGGGGATGATATAGAACCTTCAGGATAGCCAATGGAGATTAAACTTACTAATTTATAACTAGCAGGTATATTTAATAATTCTCTTATTGTGTCTGCATATGCTTTTTTATCTCCTGCTACCCAGCAACTTCCCAGTCCATATGCCTTTGCTGCAAGAAGTATATATGTAGTTGCAGCAGAACCATCCTCAAGATAATATTTTGTATCTTCACAGAAAACTCCTATACAGACAGGTGCTTCCGCTATAAATTTCCCATAATCGCATATCTCTGCTATTTTATTCCTTAAAGGGGCATTTTTAACTACCACGAATTTCCATGGCTGTATGTTTCTGGCTGTGGGTGCAAACCTCGCGCAGTCAATAATATCCTTAATTATTTCTTCAGGAATTTCTTTTTTCTGGTATTTCCTTATACTTCTTCGCTCTTTCAAAATTTTTAATACTTCTGCGGTTATTTTTTCCATATGTTTTTCTCCTTCCTTTTAGAAGAAAATATATACTCTGTCTATTATCTATCCTTTTCATTTTTCAATATTCTATCCCTTTTCTTGCTTTAATTTCGGGGAAAGGATGTTTTATCTTTTTCATCTCTGTAATAATATCTGCTTTATCTATAAGTCCATCTGTTATATATCTTCCTGTTAGAACAATCTCAGTATTGCTCCTTCTTTCATCAATAAAAAGGATAAGTTCTTTTTCATCTAAAAAACCATCACGGATAGCAATGAGGATTTCATCGAGAACTATCACATCGTAATTTTTTTTCTTTATAGTGTCAATAACTTTTTCTTTCCATATCCTACGGAAATTTCTCTTCTGTCTATCCAACTCCGTTGATGAAATATACTTGAACGCAGGATGATAAGGTACAGGATGATAGATAGCTATATTTTTTATATTCCGAAGGGATGTAATTTCACCAGAAATCGGTTTTTTGAAAAACTGGAAAAAACCTACCTTCAGTCCTGCCCCTGCTGCTCTTAAAGCCAGTCCTACTGCTGCTGTTGTCTTTCCTTTACCTTCTCCTGTATATATCTGAACAAGACCCTTTTCCAGTCCTGATTTATTAGTTTTCAGTAAGTTGTATTTTTCTTTTTTCACTTATTGATTATGGATGTTAACTGCCATTAAAAAATAACTGGTTTCCCTGTTTCTGCTGATTTATAGATACCCTCTACTATTTTTACCACCGAGAGAATCTCCTGTTTTGTTGTTATGGGTTCTTTTCGTTCCCTTACACATTCAATAAAGTGTTTTACTTCTTCATAGTCCATTTCAGAATGTGGAAGTTGTGGTATTATATCTGTAATAATCCCCTTGTTTTCAGAAAATATTCTTATGGGATTTTTGGGGTCATTCGGGTCTGGCATACAGACGCCTGCGAGTGTACCCAAAAGTTCTGTTTTCAATCCAGTGTCAGAATTACCTGCCCAGCTTGCTTCAACAAATAATGTAGCCCCTGTAGATAGTTTCACAAAACCACAGGCAAGGTCTTCTACCTCCATTTTCCCTTCTGCCTTATCTCCTACCCTCGTTTCCAGAGGTGGCCATCCACCATCAGTTGCCCTGTCTTTGAATTTCTCATAGGTAGAACCCATAACTATTTTTGGTTCGGGTGCTCCTATAAGATACATAACAAGGTCAAGCATATGGACACCTATATCCATCATTGGACCGCCACCTGCAAGTTTTTTATCTGTAAACCATGTCCCAAGTCCAGGAATACCACGTCTTCTCAACCATGCTGTTTTTACATAATATATCTCTCCAAATTCTCCTCTATCTATCATTGGTTTTAATACCTTTACCTCTCCAGAAAATCTTCTGGGGAAAGCAGCCATAAATATCCTTTTTGTCTTCGCTGCTACGTTGAAAATATCCTCCGCTTCTTTTGAGGTAAGACATACTGGTTTTTCACAGAGGACGTCCTTACCTGCTTCCATTGCTTTGATGGATTGTTTGGCGTGAAAAACATTTGGAGAAGCGATAACCACAGCATCTATATCTGTTTCAATTAACTTTTCCCATTCAGTGAAGGTATTTCTAATTTCAAATTTTTCTGCCACATATTTAATTTTTTCTTTATTCACATCTGATATACCTGCAATCTCCACTCCTTCAATTTTTTTTAGAGAAGGGATATGCAGGCGCTGTATTATTCCACCTGCTCCGATAAGTCCTACTCTTACTTTGCCCATATTACACTCCTTCCCTATATTCTTCTTCCCATTACTTTAGATATTGGTATTATCTCTTCCATAAGATGAGAGAACATTTCAAGTGTTAATGATTGAAATCCATCTGATAGTGCTTCTTCCGGTTTAGGATGGACTTCTATCATCAGTCCATCTGCCCCTGTTGCAATGGATGCCTTACTCATTGGAATTACAAGGTCTCTTCTCCCTGTTCCATGACTGGGGTCAACAAATACAGGTAGATGGGTCTCTTTTTTTAAAACAGCAACAGCAGAAAGGTCAAGGGTATTTCTTGTGAAAGTAGAATCAAAAGACCTTATACCTCTTTCACATAATATAACTTTTTTATTTCCTTCTTTAAGAATATATTCGGCACAGTTAAGAAACTCAGTGATTGTTGCAGAAAAAGCTCTTTTAAGAAGGACGGGTTTATCTATCCGCCCTACTTTCTGTAAAAGACGGTAATTAAACATATTTCTTGCTCCTATTTGAAGTATATCTGCGACTTCCATAGTACTCTCAACATCTTCAGGAGAAAGAACTTCTGTTATGATAGGTAGTCCTGTTGCTTTCTTTACATTTTTTAATATCTTTAAACCTTCCAATCCAAGGCCAGAGAAAGAATATGGGGAAGTTCTCGGTTTAAAAGCCCCACCTCTGAGTATTTTCCCCCCACATTTTTTAATAAACTCAGCCGTTCTTAAAAGTTGCTTTTCATTTTCCACAGAACAGGGACCGGCAATTACAACCATCGTTTTACTTCCTATTTCAATATCACCTATTTTTATGACACTGTCAGCAGGATGAAACTCTCTACTTGCTAATTTATAGTCCTTTAATATACTTATTACTTCCCCTACCCCTGGCAGGATTTTGAATACCTCATCAGATATACCTCTTGTATCACCTATAATTCCAATTATGGTTTTCTCTGCTCCTTTGCTGATATTTACATTAAAACCCAAACTCTTTATTCTTTTTACCACATTATCTATCTGCTTCTTTGTTGCCGAAGAACTCATTATAATTATGTCAGCCATATCAACCTCCAAATTTCATATCATTAAACATTTTTCCCACCTATTGGATAAGAACCTAATATTTTGAGGAAAACACTCTCTTTCTCTATTTTTTTCAATGCATTCTTAACATTAATATCATCTTTATGACCGATAAAATCAAAGAAGAAGATATAGTCCCACGCCCTCTTTTTACTGGGTCTTGATTCAATTCTTGTAAGATTTATGCAGTTTTTCTTAAAGTGTAATAAAATATCATGAAGTGCTCCCACTCTATCCTTAATGGAAACAAGTATAGATGTTTTATCCTTGCCTGTTTTGCCGGAAAAATTTTTCCCTATTACTAAGAATCTCGTAATATTCTCGCTATAGTCCTCTATCTTTTCAGCGAGAACCTCTATATTGTAAATATCTGCAGCAGTAATTGAACCAATAGCAGCAGCATTTCTTTCTTTTTTTGCCATTTTTACCGCTGTGGCTGTACTTTCGGTCTCTATCAATGCAGTATCAGGTATATTTTCTACAATCCAGTTCCAGCACTGACTTATTGCCTGAGGGTGTGAATAGACCTTTTTTATGTCTTTGATTGACTTCTCTTTTGAAAGGAGAAAATGATGTACATCAAGCAATACCTCTGCCGTGATATTTAAATTACTTTCTACAAACATATCAAGTGTATGGGTTACAACACCCTCTATAGAATTTTCTATAGGCACAACACCATAGTCAGCCCTGTCCTTTTCAACCTCTCTAAATATGTTATCTATGGTTTTACAGGGAATAAATTCACTTTTTTCTCCAAATTTTTTAAGTGCTGCCTGATGGGTGAATGTTCCTTCAGGACCGAGATAGGAAATACGAAGAGGTCTGAACATTCCTCTGTATATTTTGAATATAGTTCCCATAATTATTTCAATATCTTTATCTGTCAGTGGTCCTTTATTTCTGCGAGAAAGTTCTTCTATTATTCTTCTTTCTCTTGATGGGTCAAAAGGAGGAAGGTTGTTTTCTTTTTTAAGAGCAGATATCTCTTTTACAATTTCAGCCCGCAAGTTAAGCATCTCCAGGATATTTCTATCTATCTCATCTATCTTTTTCCGTATCTCATCTATATTTTTCATTTTCTATCATCTCCTTCAAAATTTTATTCACATCTTCCATTTTTACAACCACACCACTTTTTACCTTCCCGATATCCTTAACAAGAACAAATCTTAAGTTGCCATCTCTAACTTTTTTATCATATTTAAGATAGTCAAAAATTTCATCTGTCTTAATGGAAGAAAAATCATAAGGGAGATGGTATCTTTTTAATATATCCTTTATTGTGTAATATGTGTCTTTTTTACAGAAATTTAACTTCCATGATATATATGTCTCGCCCGCTATCCCCAGAGATACACACTCTCCATGAGAAAATTTTGAAAGATGAGAAATTTCTATAGCATGTCCAAGTGTATGTCCAAAGTTCAAAATCTCTCGCAGTCCTGTTTTTTCTTTCTCGTCCTTCTCCACTACATCTTTTTTTATTCTTACGCTCTCCTCAATCAAAGAAGGCAGGTATCTTTCTATTTTATCTATGTTTTTCTCTTGTAAAAGATTAAGGATTTTTTTGCTCTTTATCACTCCATATTTTATTATTTCTGCAAGTCCCTGTTTTATTTCTCTCTCCGGTAAGGTTGACAGTGTATTATAGTCCATATATACAAAAGATGGTTGATAGAAAGTACCTACAAGATTTTTTCCTAAAGGTAGATTTACACCTGTTTTTCCACCGATAGCAGCATCTACCTGAGCAAGAAGTGTTGTTGGTACTGCAACAAAATTTATACCCCTCATATATATTGAGGCAACAAAACCACCTAAATCACTTATTACTCCACCACCGAAAGTTAAGATAGTATCACGTCTCTCCATATTGTTTTCAGCACATTTCCTGATAAGGTTAAATGCGTTTTTTAATGTTTTTACTTTTTCTCCTGATGTTACAATATGTTTAATAACTTCTCTCTCTTTTGCAATAGAGGACAGTAATGGCTGTCCATATAAAGGGAATACTTTATTATCACTTAATAGAAGCACTTTTCTTCCATACTTTTCAGGAATTAATATCTTTTTTATATCGTTCAAAGGGTACCCGGCATAAATAAAATAACTATTCTCTTTAAGGTTTATCCTGATTTTTTTCATAAATTCAATTATATCTCAAAAACGGTCTGTTAACAAGAAATACAGTAAATGTTATAATTTCAAAATATGGATATAATTGTTAGAACAACGGAAAGATTAAAAGGAGAAGTGGTTATTCCAGGGTCAAAGTCACATACTATAAGAGGTGTAGTTATAGGCACCCTATCGGAAGGTATAACAAAACTTATAAACCCTCTGGTATCAGAAGATACACTCGCTTCTGTCCGTGGATGTATAAAACTCGGTGCAGAGATAGATACTTCTGGTAAGGACTGGATTGTAAAAGGAGTTGCAGGGAAAATAAGCAGACCAGAAGGACCTCTTTATCTTGCAAATTCTGGTACATCTTTAAATCTTCTAACAGGGGTGGCTTCACTCGGCAATTTTGAGGTTGTTTTGGATGGGGATGCATCTTTAAGAACAAGGCCTGTACAACCACTGTTAGATGCTTTAAATCAATTAGGTGCTTCTGCTATTTCTTTGATGAATAATGGAAAACCTCCTGTAAAGATAAAAGGGCGGATAAAGGGAGGTAAAACTCAGGTTAATGGTATAAGTTCGCAATTCGTATCATCTTTACTCATATCTACGCCTCTAACAGAAGGAGATACAGAGATAGAGGTTATAAATATTCGAGAAGTTCCTTATATAGAAATGACTCTTAAATGGCTTGATGAAAGAGGGATTGTTTATGAGAGAAATAATGACTATACAAGTTTTAGGATAAAGGGAGAACAAAAATATAATGCCTTTGAGAAAGTAGTTCCTGCGGACTGGAGTTCTGCAACATTCTTTCTCGTTGCAGGCGCTATTGTAAAGGGTGCAGATATTCTATTGAAAGGGCTGGATGTAGATGATGTTCAGGGAGATAAGATGGTAGTTGAGTATCTTAAAAGTATGGGAGCAGATATAAAAATAGAAGAGGGAGGTATTAGAGTTAAAGGAAGTGAATTAAAAGGGGTAGAGATTGATTTGAATAGTACTCCTGATGCTTTACCTGCAATGGCAGTAGCCGGTTGTATTGCTGAGGGAACTACGAAGATATATAATGTGGCCCATGCGAGGATCAAAGAGACAGACAGGATAAAAGTTATGGCAGAGGAACTTTCAAAGATGGGAGCAAGAATAGAAGAAATCCCCGATGGTTTAATAATTCACCATAGTAATTTGAAAGGTGCAGAAGTGAATGGACACTATGACCATAGAGTGGTAATGTCTTTAACACTCGCAGGACTTGTTGCTAAAGGTACTACCAGAATAACCACTGCAGAGGCAGTAAGTGTAACCTTTCCAAATTTTATTCAGTTAATGGAATATATAGGTGCTGCTATAGAAAACCATTTATAAATTTCTGATTTTAAAATCTGTTGATTTTCTTTTACGGTAATCTTTTTATGCTCTTGGATGGAACTTCTTATAAATAGAGTGTATATGTTTTCTATTAAGATGTGTATATATCTCTGTGGTAGCAAGTGTTTTATGTCCGAGTAGTTCCTGAACAATTCTTAAATCCAATCCCCCTTCAAGAAGATGTGTTGCAAATGAGTGGCGGAATGTATGCGGGGTTATTCTTTTTTCTGATGGAAGATATACAGAAATTTTTTTAATTAACTTCCATATACTCTGCCTGGATATTTTTTTACCACTCCTATTAGGAAATAACCAGATGGATGTGGATATCTTACCGTTAGTCCGTTTTTCAAGATAATTCTTTATAGAGGAAAGAGCGCATTGGTTGATAAGCACAATCCGTTCTCTATTGCCTTTTCCTCTTATCTTTATATATTTTTTTTCAAAGTTTATATCCTCTAACTTTATGTCTGTTACTTCAGAAACACGTAGACCTGCTCCATATATAAGTTCAATAATAGCAAGATTTCTCAATTTATCATGTTCTGATATGTTCTTTATCAGGATATCTATCTCTTCTCTACTTAACACCTCAGGTAGTGTCCTCTGAAACTTCATAGATTCAAAGCCAGAAGCATTAGAACTTTTCACTATCCCCTGCCCTGCTATAAACCTGTAAAAACTTCTTACAGCAGAGAGTGTCCTTACTATGGAAGATGAAGAAAGCCCTTTTTTCTTGAGAAAGAGAATATATATTGTGATTTTTTCACTGTCAATTTCTTGAAGTTTATAGTTGTTTATATTTAAAAATTCTCCGAATTTTTCAAGGTCTACTCTGTATGCAGCAACAGTATTCTTTGAAAGGTTTCTTTCAATCTCTATATGGTTAAGAAAATCATTCAGGATTTCTTTATATGTCATTTATTCCCCGATAAGTTGTTTGAATTCATCCTCTCCAATAATTTTTATCTTGAGAGATTTTGCCTTATCAAGTTTTGAACCTGGTTCGTCCCCGCATATAAGATAGTTTGTTTTTCCAGATACCGATTCTGTTACTTTACCACCATGTTTTTTAATTAAACCTGTTATCTCATCTCTCGTGTAGCTTTTAAGTGTCCCTGTGATAACAAATGTAAGACCTGCTAATTTATCACTCTTTCCTGATGAAACTTCCTGTTTTGTTTTAACCCCTGCTTTTTTAAGTTTCTCAATAACGTTTAGATTTTCTTTATTACTGAAAAAATCAACTATACTTTTTGCTACTACAGGACCTATTTCTCTTATAGATGATAGAGTTTCAATGTCTGCCTGTGCAAGTTCATCAATAGAACTGAAATTTTCAGCAATAACCTCCGCTGTATGTATCCCTACATGTCTTATACCGAGTGCAAATATAAGGTTTGCCAGTGGTCTATCTTTACTTCTTTCAATAGCGGAGAGTAGGTTCTTGATTGATTTCTCTCCTGTCCTTTCAAGATTAATAAGTTTCTCATAGGTGATTTTTTCGTATATATCTCCATAGTCAGAAATAATGCCTGTATCCACAAAGATATTTACCCATTTCTCCCCAAGTCCTTCTATGTCCATTGCATCCCTTGAAGCAAAATGTATTATTCTCTCTTTTACCTGTGCAGGACATCTGACGTTGGGACATCTTATAGCCACCTCTTCTTCATCCTTCACAACTTTACTATGGCATACAGGACATTCTTCAGGAATTACTATCTCTTCTTCATTCCCTGTTCTTTTTTCAGGTATCGCTTTAACTATCTGAGGTATAATCTCACCGCTTTTTTCTACAAATACCCTGTCCATTATTTTAATACCCAGCCGTTTCACCTCATCAAAGTTATGGAGAGTTGCCCTTGAAACAGTTGTTCCGCTTAACTGCACTGGTTCCAGTATAGCAACAGGTGTAAGAATTCCTGTTCTACCTACCTGTACTATTACGTCTTTAAGTGTTGTCTCACCCTGTTGTGCAGGAAATTTATATGCAACAGCCCATCTCGGAGATTTTGAAGTTGTCCCTAAAATTTTCTGTAGAGAGATAGAATTTACCTTTATTACCATCCCATCTATATTATATGGAAGTCCATTCCTTTTTTTCTCCCATTCATTACAGTATGTAATTACCTCATTTATATCCACTGCAAGTTTTCTGTGAGGACTGACAGGAAAATGAAGTGTTTTAAGGAATTCAAGAATTTCCCAGTGTGTCTCAAATCCTTCAAGAATACCCTGATATATAAATAACTGTAGATTCCTTTTTGCAACTGTTTCAGGGGCAAGAAGTTTTAACGAACCAGCAGTAGCATTTCTCGGATTGGCAAATAATACTTCCCCTGTTTTTTTTCTTTCTTCATTTATCTTATGGAAGGTATCTTTTCTCATATATACCTCTCCACGAACCTCTATCGGGTTTTTATAAGGAATAATGAGTGGCAGTGTTTTTATTGTCTTTAGATTTTCTGTGATATCATCTCCTGTCCATCCATCTCCTCTACTTGCCCCTCTTATAAATTTTCCATTTTCGTAAGTAAGAGAAACAGCAACACCATCATACTTCAGTTCAACAACATAGTCCACATCTGACGTACCTACTGCCTTTTTAATCCTTCTGTCAAAATCAATAAGTTCTCCCTCTGAGTATGTATTGTCCATACTTAACATAGGGATCTTATGAGAGACCGTAGCAAATTCCTTCAGTGGTTTACCCCCAACCTTGAGTGTAGGAGAATCACTTCTTTTATACTGAGGATATTTATTTTCTAATTCTAGAAGTTCCCGATAAAGAAGATCATATTCATAGTCAGTGATAACAGGGTTATTTTCTACATAATACATATGATTATAATAATTAATTTTCTCTACCAGTTCATCAATCCTTTTTTTTACCTTTGGTTTTTCCATATATTAAAATTATACCCTTTCATTGGGAAAATTGACAAAAAAGGTTATGTATGATTAACTAATTTACCAATGGAAAGGAAAGAGCTGGGTCAGATATTGTTAGAAAAAGGGCTTATTACTCAGGAACAACTTGAAGATGCACTCCTCAAGCAGACCTTAGAAAAAAAATTCCTAGGGGAGATTCTGATTGAACAAAGAATTGTTACAAAAGAGCAGATTATTGAGTGTCTAACAGACCAAAAGAAATCTAGTTTTGTTGACCTTTCAAAAATTAGAGGTATAAAAGCAGAAGTTGTAAATCTGATTCCTGAAAATATTGCAAGGAGATATAATCTTATTGCAATAGCTCTTGAAAAGGATAAATTAACTATTGCTATGGCTGATCCTACGGATATAGTGGCTATAGACACAGTAAGACGAAATACCAATAAGCAGTTAAGGATAGTAAGAGCAGAAAAAAGTCAGATAGAAGAGTTTGTTGAAAAATACTATGGAGTTAATACAGACCTATCCCGAACAACATCTGAATTAGAAGAGACAGGAACTGATACAGAAGTTGTAAATGTTCAACAATTAAAAGTAGCTGCTGAAGACCCACCCATAGTTAAATTTGTTAATTCTCTCTTTTTAGAAGCGACTGAGAAAAGGGCTACTGATATACATCTTGAACCACAAGAAGATAAAATCTCTTTACGTTTCAGGATAGATGGGGCACTATACCATATGCCTCCACCTCCAAGAGGGGCTTATTCTGGTATTGTTACGAGATTGAAAATACTTTCAAACCTTGATATAGGAGAAAGGCGTTTACCACAGGATGGAAGGACAAAATTCAGGATAGGTCCAAGAGAAATAGATGTAAGGGTTTCAACTTTACCTACTATATATGGAGAAAAAATTGTTTTACGGCTTTTACATAAACAATCACTTGTAAAGACACTCGATACACTTGGAATGGAAGAAGAAGAGGCAAATATTTACCGTTCTTCTTTAAAAAAACCATATGGAATGATTATCGTGACAGGACCAACTGGGTCAGGAAAAACAACTACTTTATATTCAGGACTTAATTTTATAAATACTCCTGAGAAGAATATTATAACTATTGAAGATCCAGTAGAATATGAACTTGCAGGAATTAACCAGGTTCAGGTAAAACCAAAAATAGGACTTACATTTGCAGAGGTTTTAAGAAGTATATTGAGACAGGACCCTGATGTAATAATGGTGGGAGAAATAAGGGACCTTGAGACAGCACAGATATCTATTCAATCAGCACTTACAGGCCATCTTGTAATAAGTACTTTGCATACAAATGATACTATTTCAACAGTAGCCCGTTTAAATTATATGGGTATTCCTAACTATCTTATAGTTGATGCAGTCCATCTTATTATGGCACAACGTCTTGTAAGAAGAATATGTCAAAATTGTTTACAGGAGGATATAGAAGGCACTGAAATTCTAAAAAATATGGGAATTAAAGTAGAGAATAAAATATATAAAGGTAGAGGTTGTGGAGAATGTAATTCTACCGGTTATAAAGGAATGATTGCCATTTTTGAAGTTCTAAACCTCAATAAAGGAGATATAAAAAAACAGATACTTAAGGATACTGATGAGGAAGCACTACGAGAACTGTGTATTAAATATGGATTTACAACTCTTAAGCAAGCAGCGTTAAAAAAAGTTTTTGCGGGAATAACTACTGTAGAAGAACTTTTAAGTAAGACACTTACATAAATGTAAAATGGCGAGATATTATTATGTAGCGAGAGATACAAAAGGAAATCGCATAGAAGGTCTTTTAGAAGCACCTTCAAATATTGCAGTTGTAACCCGACTGAGAAATCAAAATCTTTTTCCTGTAAATATACAGATCGCTGAAGAAAAAGGACTTTTATTATCTAAACAAAAACAGCAAAAGCTAAAGAAAGGACGGGTAAATCTTAAAGAGCTTGCTCTGTTTACCAGACAGGCGTCTACAATGCTTGCTGCAGGTGTTTCTATAACAGATACTCTTGACGATTTAAGTACACAAACGTCTAATAAATACTTTTCTAATGTTCTACAAAATATTAAGTCCAACATTCAAGAGGGAGATAGTTTTTCATCTGCACTTTCAAAACATCCTAAAGTGTTTTCTCCCCTTTATATTGCTTTAATTAAATCCGGAGAAGAAAGCGGTAATACCGCTGAAGTAATGAAAGAAATTGCTTCTGATTTTGAAGAACAGCTTATTTTAAAGAGCAAAGTTAAACAAGCATTAAGTTATCCTATAGTTGTTCTTATATTTTTTATTGCTGTAGTATTCTTTGTGTTTTTATTTCTACTGCCAAAATTCAATGAAATTTTTAAAAGTTTTAATGCCCAGCTTCCAAAATTTACTCTTGTAATATTAGGTATAAGTGAATTTTTTATTTCCGCCTTACCTTTTATACTCCCTTTCTTTTTTATTTGTTTTATTTCCTTTTTTATATTTAATAGGACCCCTGCTGGTAGAGAAAAGATTGATAGAATGAAATTAAGAACACCTATATTTGGTCCTTTAATTCTTAAAGTATCTCTTTCACGATTTTCAAATTCACTTGCAACATTACTTGCAGGAGGAGTTCCTATCGTATCAGCTCTTGATATCGTATCTAAAACTGTGGAGAATAAAATAGTAGAAAATGCAGTACTTAAAGTACGTAAAGGAGTATTACAAGGTGCTCTTATGGGTGAGGAAATGAAAAAGTATAAAATATTTCCTATCTTGCTTACCAGGATGGTTATGGTAGGAGAAGAAACCGGTAATATAGAAGAGATGTTAAGAAGAACAGCGAAATTTTTCAAGGATGAAGTAGATGCTACTTTGAATGTATTAACTTCAA
Source organism: bacterium (assembly GCA_026414725.1). Lineage (NCBI taxonomy): Bacteria > bacterium. The sequence goes on along the minus strand of JAOAIL010000003.1, from coordinate 45,257 downwards.
TTCTCGAGCCAATTTTGATAATTGGACTTGCTGTTATTGTAGGTACAATAGTAATTGCTATTTATCTTCCTATATTTAACTTAGCAGGTTCAATGAGATAAAATAAAATTTGTTAACTTGATAAACTTTTGAGAATATGTTATAATTAATAACAGCAGAGAAATGAAAACAAAAGGGAAGAAGGGGTTTACCCTGATAGAGTTAATGGCGGTTGTTATTATCGTTGGTGTACTGGCTGCCATATCTATTCCTATATACAGGGCACAGGTGAGAAAAGCAATGGCAGCAGAAGGCGCAGCACTACTCGGTTCAGTTCTTACAGCACAGAAGATATATTATGCAGAACACAATACATACACCACTGATTCTAATAATTTAAATATCTCTGCTACAGGGAATAGATATTTTACATCCTATGCTATAACAGCTGCTGATGCAAACGGATTTACTGCTCAGACAACAGGGACCGGTGATGCGGCAGGGATTACTGTAACACTGACATACACAAATGCAGCAGGTTCAACAATCTCATATAGCGGTATATAATTAATTCAAGGAATAGACAGAGGGGGAAAATTTCCCTCTCTGTCTATAAAAATTATGAAATGGTTATTAGGTATAGATGTGGGGTCTTATTATGTAAAGGTATCTGAAGGATGTATAAGAAATGGACGTATAATATTACGACGTATAGGTTATTTTCCTTCTCCATTCACTAATTTTAAAGACAATTTAAATGAAAGAGAACAGGATGTATTTGTTAAAGCACTAAAAAATTTCTTATCTCAGCATACCATATCAACTAAAACAGGGATTTTGAGTATAAGTGGTACAGGAACTGTAATACATTATTTTAATATACCCGACTTACCACCGGGAGAAATAGAATCTGCTGTACAACTTGAAATGATGCAGGTAGTTCCTGGGGGAATAAGAAATCTTGAATATGATTACGTTTTTCTTCCCAACGGGAATAAAAAAACAATTCTTTTTATCGGCTACCATAAAGATAAGTGTGATTTTATTATTTCAACAATGCAGATGGCTGGTATTAAACCACTCGTTATGGATTATGATGGATTGGCCATTTTAAATAGTTTTACTTATTTACATGCTGAATATGAAGGAATAATATTTATTCTTAATGTTGGATATAAAACGACTAATCTTGTTATTGCAGAAAAAGACAAATTTATTCTTGTAAGAGACCTCCCTTTTGGTAGTAAAAATGTGATAGATACTATTGCTTTGGAAAAAAATATATCTTCAGAAGAAGCAGAGATATATATAAAGAAGGGAGAGAACAAAAATGAAATAAAAAAAATGATACCCGTAGTTATTTCAGATCTTATTACAGAAACAAGAGTAAGTATAGATTATTTCAAAAAAATTACTGAAAAGACAGCTCAATCATTATTCTTAACTGGCGGTGGCGCCTTTCTACCTGGATTGAAAGAATCTTTAGAGAAGGATATGAATATTCCTACTAATGTTTGGAATCCACTGGAAGAGATAGAGACAGAGATACCAATTCCTATAGATATAAAAGAAACAGGAACAATTTTTTCTATTTCTCTTGGGCTTATATTGAGAAAAATAAAATGATTGAAATCAACATAATTAGGACACGTCTTGAAAGATTTAAAAATAGACATATGGTATTTAACCTTTTTCTGATTTATTTTGCAGGACTTTTCTTCCTTTTAGGATTTTTATTGATAGTTTTTTTGTCCAATAGGAGTATTATCAGTAAAACAAGCAATGAAATAGAAAATATACAGCAGAAAATTATATCTGATAAAGAAAAGTTTGATTTTATTAAACAAAAAGATGTTGAATCTCAGGAGATGTTGAAAAGCATTAATTTTTTTATTAATGAAAAAGAAAAGAGAATAGAGTGGGCACCTATTCTAAATTTTGTAGGAGAAAATGTCCCTTCAGGGATATGGCTGGAAAGGTTTTATAGTAAAGAAGTAGATAATAGACCTCAATCTACAGGAGATAGAGGAGAGAAATCTACAGTAATTTTAATTTCAGGGTATGTCTTTAGAGAGATAATGAATGAAAGGGAATCTATAGATAAATTTGTAAAAAATCTGACTGCCTTCAATGGTTTTAAAGATGTTTATCTAAAAGAAGTTAAAAAAATTATTGTTGAAAATACAGAAGTGATCTCTTTTTTAATAGAGTGTGAAATAAAAGGAAAGAAAGGTAAAAATGCCATTGAAACATCTAATTAAGAAATATTCCATATGGATGATATTGTCATATATCTTTATAGGATTTATTATATATGGATTTATTCTCATACCTCAGGGGAAAATATTACAGGAATATAAAACTAAAAAATCAAGGATAGAATATACTTATATGAAAGTAACCACAACTCCAACATTCCTCAATTCTATAGAAAGCACAGTAAGAGTCGGACATGAGAAATTAACGGATTTCTTATGGCTTGATCTAACAGAAATTGACCCTGGTCTTGCATTATATAACTATCTATATAATCTTACAAAATATAGAGGCATAGAAATAATAGAGATTACGAAAGAAGAAAGTACTGCAGGAAGGATGACAAAAGAAGACCAATTATACTATAAATGGAAAGTGAAAATTACAGGTAGATTTCCTGAAGTCGTTTCTTTTATAAATGACATAGAACAAAATAATAAATTTTTAATAGTGAAAGAAATATCTGTAACAAAAGAAAGAGAACTTATATCTAACAATATATTAGTCATTTATGAAATGCGAATTTTTGGAATTAAGAAAGAAGCATTAGATGAAAAGAAGGGTGAAAATGAATAAATATATTTATATTTTTCTTTTGATAATAAGTACATTTTTATTTGCAGAAGGGAGAAAATCAATATCAGTAGTGATTGATGTAAATACTATTGAACAAGGGATAGAAAAACTAAAAGAGAGTATTCAATTAATAGATAAAGATAGAACTAGTACGTCAATCCATTTAAAAAAAGACCCCTTTATCCCCCTTACTATTTCTAATAAAAAATTTGAAGAACAAAAACTTTTAGAATTGACACTGTCTGGAATTATTACCGATGGAAGGATATCAATGGCTATTATAAATGATGATGTAAAAAAGGAAGGAGAATTTATAGGGAGTATCCAGGTTTATAAGATACTAAGTGATAGGGTTTTACTTAAAGAAGGGAAGGATGTAGTCCCACTTTATATACAATAAAAGGAGATGATAAAATGACCAAGCATCTTAAAGTATTTAAAATCCTGAGTATACTAATTTTCCTTATATCTATAAGTATAATGGCAAAAAATATCACCGTTACATATAATCAAGCAAAGTTAGGACTTGTCCTGCAGAGTTTAAGTAAGCTCACAGGGATAAAACTGATAACAAGTGCTGAACTTGCTGAGAAGCCAATAAGTGCCTATCTTGAAGATGTATCAAGCGAAGAAGCAGTTGATTCAATACTTAAAGCAAATGGACTTTATAGGGAAAAAATTTCAGGAACAGATATCTATATGGTTAAGGTGTCAGGAGAGACAGTATCCCCTCTTAAAAGTGAGACGTTCTTTCTTCAATATGCAAAAGCGGAGGACCTCGGAAAGGTTCTATCTACTCTAATAAGTAGTAATGGACAGATGGTTATTGACTCAAGAACCAATAGTATAACTATAAGAGAAACTCCTGAACTTTTTGAAGATATTAGAAAAATAATAATATCTCTTGATAAGACCGTACCACAGGTAGCGATAGAAGCAATTCTTGTAGAAATGGCTACAGATAGTTTAAAATATCTCGGGATTAAGTGGAATGTGGAAGGAAGCTGGTTTGGTCCAGCAATAGATACTTCTTTTCCATGGGAGGAAAGTTATTCAAGAGAGATTGTTAGTCCGAGGCGAGGTACTATGACTACAGCAACACAATCACCGCAATTTACACTAGGTACTCTTTCATTTGCAGAACTTACTGCAAATTTGAAGATTCTTGAAGATAAAGGACAGGCAAATATACTCGCTAATCCACGGATTACAACATTGAATGACTCTCCTGCAACAATAAAAATTACGAAAAATATGGCTGTAGCACCCAAAATTACTGAAAGTATGGAAGGGGGAAGGATTACTACGGAGTATGAATATAGAGATGTGGGTGTAAGCTTGAAGGTTGTCCCCCATGTAAATGCAGAGGGTGTTATTATACTTGATGTTGAACCAACAGTAAGTTCAGCAACTCAATCATCTGTATTTAAAGATGCTGTGGACACAAATGAAAGAACAGCAAAAACAAAGGTAATGATAAAAAGTGGAGAAACACTTGTTATAGGTGGACTTTTAAGACAGGATACTATTGAAAAGAAATCAAAGGTTCCTGTCCTCGGCGATATATTTCCATTTCTCTTTAGCAGAAAAGATAAACAGAAAGGAAAAACAGACCTTGTAATGTTTCTTATTCCAAGGATTATTACAGGTGAAGAAGCAAAAGTTATAGCAGAGCAGGAAAAGAAAAGAATGGAGGAACAAGAAAAAAAGAATGAAGAGAGGTAAGAACGGATTTACCCTGCTTGAGGTTCTTTTAGCAACTGTAATAATTGCACTTGGATTTATCGCGGGTTCTGTATTTTTTTATACCAATAGAAAAAACCTTTATAGTGCTCGCCTTGAAAGATATGCTACATGGTCAGCAATAAAAAAGATTGAGGAAATTAAAGGGAAGAGTTCAGTACAGGCAGGGACGATAACAGAAAATATAACACTGGGAGAATATAATATATCTGCAGAAAGAATAGTGTCTATATCTGAAGATGAAAATGATGCTTTAGTATGGAAAGTACAAGTTAGAGTAAGATGGACTGGAAATAACGAAATATCTTTCTATACCTATCTACCAAAACAATGAAAAAGGGTATTACACTTATTGAATTACTTATTGCTGTTGTTATTGTAGCAATAGGATTGGTTGCAATTGTAAGTTTTTTATATGTATCATGGAAGGACTGGTATATAAATAAAGGAATAAAAGAACTTCAAGAAGATATGGATGTAGCAGGGCTAAATATAAAAGCAATTCTTGAAGAAGCAAACTATTATGAAATACAGGATATAATTACAGGTAGTTCTCCTCCAACGGGAAGACAAATCTATACACGATATACTCAAAATGGAGTGAATATCTGGGAAAAGAAGTTTTATCGTAGCGAAAATAAACTTATTATGCAGGATATTAAAAACGGAAGTAGTTACCCTGTCATAAACACACTTCAGGATATAAAATTTTCTGATGTCAATTTGCAAGATACAGGGTTAACAAATACCATAAATGTAGAGTTAACAGTGTCCAAATTCGGGAAAAACTTTACTAATAGATTTTCTGTAAAAGTAAGGAATAGATAGGAAGGTGATAGAAATATGAGACGTTATAAAGAAGGTTTTCTACTTCCAATGGGAGTAGTATTTATATTTATTATACTCATTGTTGGTATGGGGATTCTTTACCTCGGTACGTTAGAACGGATTAGTATGAAGAAACGTTTGAACAGGGAAAAAGCATTTTATCTTGCTGAAGCAGGTGCTTACAGAGCATATGCGCATCTAAAAGAAAATATAAATTGGGTACCAGAGAGCACAGAATTACAATTAGGAGATGGAACTTTTATTGTGAATCTTAGTAATATAAATAATCAAAGAGTAATACGTTCAACAGGAAATGTTCGTGGAATAACTGAACAGGTAGAACTATATTTAGAAGGTGGAGGACAGAGAAGAACATTTGGGAACGGGATATTTGGAAAAACAAGAGTATATATTGATGGCAGTTCTCAAATACTTGGCTATGACTCCAGAAATGGGACTACTCAGGATGCATTAGTAGGTAGCGACCTTCTTATTCAAATAACATCTACTGGTACTATATTTGGAGATGCCAGTGTAGCTTCAGGGGGACAGATATCTATTCCAACATGGAGAGCTATAACTGATGCAATTAGAGGAGATATAACTTATAACGCTGAACCCCGTACATTAAATCCTGTATCTATACCATCTGAACTACTTAATCGTCCTTATACTCAATATGGTGCACCTGGGCTTTCAGGAAATTATCAAATTACGAGTAATAACTTTACTATGAGTCAATGGCCAAGAACTGCTTCTATTTCTAATGGAGATTTTAAATTTAATAATTTTACTTTAGATAGCGATGCACAACTAACTCTAAATGGGAATGTACGTTTATACATAACAGGTAACTTAAATTTAACTAATAACTGTAGATTTAATTTAGCAAGTGGAGCTAAAGTTACCATATATCTTGGACAGAATGCCAATTTTACAATTGCTAATAGTGCTAAAATGAACCTTAATGGAAAACCATCCAATTTAGCTATATACTCGGCATCAACTAATACTGTGAATTTAAGTGGAACAGGAGATGCTGATGTATATGCAGTAGTTTATGCCCCTACAGCAACTGTTACTGTTGCAAATAGCACACGTTTTCGTGGAAGTATAGTTTCTAATACTTTAAATCTAACGGGAAATGTACGAGTATATTATGATGTTGCTCTTAGTGATGAAGATGTACCTGGAGATACAGGTGGTGGTTCAGGAGAATTAACTGTAGTCAAATGGACAAAACCAAGGTGGTCTAACCGTCTGAGGTAAAACCTTTACTATATCAATCTCAAATGATTATCAAGATGTGATTTAAGCAATGTATGATATTCTTCTTCATATTTATATAAAATCTTTAAAAACCTTTCTTTGACTTCTTTACTATTACTTTTACCGAGTATGCTTCCATAACTTATATGTATAATCTGTCTGATATTATTATCTCTAAATAAATCTTCTACAGAAATATCTTTTATCTCTTCTAAATCTATTTTTTCTGGTTTTGCTGATATCTCATAAGAAGCGGAATTTTCCTTAAAATCTTTAAGACAATTTTTAAGTATCTCAAGAAAAAGTCCAAAGTCCTTCATAGCAATGAGTTTTACGGCTTCAATCCAGCTTGTACCTGATGTTTTTATATGGATTTTATCCCCAAATATATCCTTGAATAGTGTATATATAGAAAGTTTATCACTACCTGAATGTAATGAAATTTTATAATTTCCCATCTTTTCACGTATTGTCTGATGTGCTATAAATGTTTCTTTCAGGACATTTATATCTCCATTATAATCGATTCCTTTTTCAAAATGTCCGGGAAATCTAAATGCAATACTCTGGAAATTGATATTTCTTCTCTGTAATTCTTCAACAATAAAGATATGTGCTAAAGGAGTTGTAGGTATAGATGTCTCATCTACAGAGACCTCAAAGTCAAATGTTTTACAGTGATTTTTCAAAAACTTATAACATTCTTCAATATGGTCTATTGCCTCTCCATAGGTAATAACAAGTTCTTCAAGGGCATCCCTATCTATTAGATATGAAGTTTTTTTAATATGATATCTCCTGTTAAGATAATTTTGTTCAAAAGCAGATATATATCCACCGAGAATATATTTTTTTTGTTCTTCAGACATAACAGCAGGGTTGTGTATCTTATCTGATGGGTCTATTGTGAAGAATGTAAAGCCAGCATCTGCTGCCTGTTTGAGATATTTAATCTCTTTTATATGGTCTGCGTCTGCCCCAAATCCATCTTTATATCCCTCCTGGAAACATCCTAATACAGCAGAGTTCCTTACATCTTTGAAAGTTCTTCCTGTTCTTTCTAATTCCCTTACTGACTGCTGTGCAAATAAAGGAAAAAAGGGATAATCCTTAACTGCTCTTATATGTCCTGGTGTAGAAATTCCAAGTCGGTCACCAAAGCCAAAAGACCTTTTTAATCCACAGGTAGTAGGTTTTAAAAAAGGAAAATTTTCAAGAAGAATATCTACATTCTCACTCGCAGGAAGAAATTTGAAATCTGTTTTTCCAATGACTATAAATTTACTATTATCCTTTGAAACAAGAAAGATATATTTATTACCTGCTTCATTTATAGAATTTTCATATATTCTAAAGTCAGGATAAGATTTTTTAAAATTTTCCATAAAGTTTATCTATATCCGGGACAGTACCATCCTTCAATCTGTAAAGTACTTCACCTGCCTTTTCTACTACAAGGGTATCTATATCTTGTTTATATCTCTCCATATTAATCGTTCTGTAGTCCATATATCCGAGATTAATCTTTTTACATATATCTTCTGGTATACCTGTTGCAAGCACCACCTCTATTCTGGGTTTTTCAACTCCATCTATAAATGTACCTATACCCTTTACATGGGTTGAATGGGCAAGGATACAGCCAGAAACATTTTTAAATTTATCCATCTGTTTTAAAAAATAATCTCTCGTGTGATAACCAACCTTCTCTATCTCTTTACCATGTGTGTGAGAAACATCTTTCACATGAGGAGCATATATAATAAGTGTTCCTCCATCAGCCACTACCGGTTCAAGTTTATACATACACTTTCCTGCAGTCCAGATATCTTCATACATATCCGGAGCGATAGAAAGCACTGTTCTGTAAGGTCTTTCAACATACTTTATATTCAAATCAGAAGATAGGTCTGCTGCTTCTGACCATGCTTCAACATCACCTCCATAAAAACCATATATATCTCCTTCTTTAACCACATAACATAAAAGTGTTATAGGAACTCTTAATAACGATGCTGCTTTATTCAACGCCCTTCTTACAGGTGTATCTTTTGTTCCATTGATTTTTGGATTGGTTATAAGTGCCCCGAGCCAGTGAAATTTATGGAGAAAATCAGGACCTGATATACCAGGGAAAAGATATTTATATCCTCCAGAAAATCCAACAACTTCGTGAGGGAATACAGGACCTGCAAGAATAACTTCGTCATAGTCAAGAACTTTTTTGTTTATAGTAACAGGGATATCTTCTGACATTAGCCCACCAGAAATTTCTTTCATGTCCTCCGCAGATATGGTTCCTATATGTGCTAACCCTTCAGGTTTATCCCATTCATGCTGTAAAATAGATGTATCTTTATAAATTGTCTTTCTATCTTTTTCTGTTATCTTTAAAAATGCATTTACCTTCTCTTCAGGCATTGGGGGATGGGTCCCGAGGGCTATAAGAAAATCAACTTTTTTCACTACAGGAGTAAGAACCATATGTATATATTTAAAAATAATATCTGTAGGTCCTGAACGGGTTGTATCAGGAATAACAACAAGAACATTTTTATTTGAAAAGTTTTTTACTCCGTAAAGGACATCTTCTACAATTTTATATAACTCTTTTATACTTACCGGTTCTATTTTACTCCCTTTGCCTCTGTACATTTTTTCTCTGCTTTTTTACTACTTATACCCTCTCCTTTTTGAGGAGAGGGTATAAGTAATGAGTAAAAGTTATTTTGTTATTTCTTTTTCTGGCCTTCCTTTCACAAGCCATTCGGTATGGAATTCTCTTATCTTACCATCAGATGTGGTGATTATTTCTGGTTTGTTTTCTCCACCTATCTTGAAATAACCATGAGCACCAAAATAATCACGTTGTAGTGCTGCTACCTGTGCTGAGAACATTACAGGTGATGCAATTTGAAGGATATAGTCATATGAGGATGCCATACCGAGAACAGGAGTTCCTGCATTGTGAGCAATCTCTATAAATTTCCCTAATTTCCATAGATTTTTATTAACAAAGGAGGAAAATCTTGGAGCAGAAAGGAGATTGGGCAGTTCAGGGTTTTCTTTATATGATTTTGTAATCTCATCAAGGAACTGTGCTCTTATAATACATCCTCCTCTCCATATCTTCGCTATTTCTCCTAAATTTAAATTAAAATTATATACCTTTGATGCTGCCTGTAGTAATGCCAATCCCTGAGCATAAGAAGATATTTTAGCAATGTAGAGTGCATCATGGGCTATATCTATAACATCTTTTTTATTACCGGTGAATTTTTCACCTGCAGGGATATTTAATATCTTTGACATTTTCAGACGGATATCTTTATCCTGGGACATTTCACGTGAGAAGACAGCAGAAGCAATAGTAGGGACAGGTACAAGTAATTCAAGTGCACTCTGAACAGTCCATGTTCCTGTACCTTTCATCCTTGTGATATCTGCTACTATATCTACAAGATAACCATCTCCTGCTTTGTGTTTTTCTTTCATACTATCAGCCGTTATCTCTATGAGATATGAACGAAGAATGTCGTTTTTCCCGTTCCATTCAGCCATAATATCTGCTATTTCCCCAGAACTCATACCGAGTCCTTTTTTGAAAAACCAGGCACATTCACCAATCAGTTGCATATCTCCATATTCAATACCATTATGAGTCGTCTTAACAAAGTGCCCTGCTCCATCCGGTCCTATATAGGTTACACAGGGTTCTCCATCTTCTGCTTTCGCTGAAATATCAATAAAAATATTCTCTACAAGTTTATATGCTTCTAACTGTCCTCCAGGCATGATGGCAGGACCTTTAAGAGCACCTTCTTCTCCACCAGAAACACCTGTTCCTATAAATAGGATACCTTTCCCTTGAAGTTCTGTATTCCTTCTTATAGTATCTTTAAAGAATGAGTTTCCTCCATCTATTATAAGGTCTCCCTTATCAAGCAGTGGAATCAATTGCTCAATAAAACCGTCTACAGGTGCACCTTCTTTCACCATTAACATAATCTTTCTCGGTTTTTTAAGGGCATCTACAAAGTTCTGAAGTTCATAAGTAGGGATGATATTTTTCCCTTTTGCAGGTCCTTCTGCAAAGTCCTTTGTTTTTGCCTCTGTTCTGTTAAATACAGCTACGGTATAGCCCTTACTCTCCATATTCAGGGCAAGATTTTTTCCCATAACTTCCATTCCTATTACACCAATATCTGCTTTTACTTTCATTTCCTCTCCTCCTTTTTTATTTTTTTACACTCCAGCAAAAGCGTTGAATCCCCCATCTACAGGTATTACTGTTCCTGTAACAAATTTAGAAGCATCTGAAGCAAGATATATCACAATACCTGCTAAATCGTCCGGTTCTCCAAATCTTTTCATAGGTGTGTGGGATATGATTGACTGTCCCCGTGCTGTTAAAGTACCTTTTTCATCCATTAGTAAATATCTATTCTGCTGTGTAAGAAAAAATCCTGGGGCTATAGCATTTACCCTTAATTTTGTGTTATATTCCTGAGCGAGATGCACGGCAAGCCATTGAGTAAAATTACTTACTGCTGCTTTAGCCGCTGAATATCCAGGGATTCGTGTAAGTGGTCTGAAGGCATTCATTGAGGAAATGTTAATAATGGAGCCACCTTCAGAATTTTCTGCCATTGCTTTACCAAATATCTGAGATGGTAATATTGCCCCTCCATAGAGATTGAGGGCAATCACTTTTTCAAGTCCTTCAAGAGGTAGGTCAAAAAAGGACATGGTGTCAGAGGTAGTTGCTTCTTTTACATTACCGCCCGCTGCATTCACAAGTATATTTATCTTTCCATTTTTCAGTATTTTGTCTGCAGTATCTTTTATAACATTTTTTTCCAGAACATTCATAAAATAACCTTCTGCCCTAATCCCTTCCTTCCTTAACATTTCTGCTGTTTCATTATAGTTTTTAATGTCACATATGAATATATAAGCACCTGCCATCCCGAGTACTCTCGCTATCTCTGAACCAAGTACTCCTCCACCTCCTGTAATCACTGCTTTTTTGCCCTCAAGGGAAAACATTTTTACTAAGTATTCCATCTTTACCCCCTATTGAAATTTTTATTGATGAACTTATAGGCAGGATGAACCGTAGATAGTACCTTTCTCGTATTTCCTGCCATAATCCATAAATAATAAAGTTGATGTTTTGGCGCAACACTCACAGGATGGTATCCCTTAGGAATTGTAATAACCTCATTATTTTTTATAAGAAATATGTAATCCTCTGGGTTGTTAAATATCCGTATTGAACCAAAACCGGTTTCAGGTCTGATCTTAAAGAAATATAACTCTTCAAGTGCTGTTTCTTCTGGAGGATTATCTGTATCATGCTTATGTGGAGGATAACTTGCCCAGTTCCCAGGGTCTGTAATTGTCTCACCTACAATGAGATTTTCTGCTGGAAAATCTTCGGGAATTATTTCTATAATGTTTCGGAAGAAAATCTCCTCCCCTACTCTTTTAATACGTATATGCCCCTTATAAACGGCCTGTGGTTTAAATCTACCTGTAGCTATACACCCTGCTATACATATCTCACTTTTTTCAATAAATTCAATATAGTAATTTGAATGGGGTGGTAGATAGATAGCAGAAGGTGGTTCTTGAAATACATCTTCCCTTGAGAGTTCTGCAAGTAATTTATCTTCCAGAAAAAATTTTATGTTCCCTTCAGTTATTATAAACACATTTTCTTCATCACCTGTATTACCATCAAATCTTGTACCAGATGGATTTCTTATCACAGCAAGATGTATGTTTTTAAGGTCAGAATTTTCAGGGCTTACTATTTTTTGATACCCCTGAAAATCGTTTACTTTATATCTCTTTGCCATATCTTACTATACCCTTTTAAAATATCAGGATTTTTTTTGCCGGGAAGTTATGTCCCGATGGTTATAGATTATACAGTTTAATGAAATACCCGTCAATAAATCTTATACATTAATTTTAAATTCGTAATTACGTAACACAGAACTTTCACGACAGGTAATATTGTACCTTCTCAGGATTTCATATAAAGGTCTATGGTTGTAAATAAAATCATAAAGTTTTTCAGAGACATCTACAGATATCTTTTTATCTGGTTTTTTCATTATTTGAGCCATCACCTCATTTTTGAATTTTAAGGCAGAATAGTAAAGATTTTTAATATATCCCTTACCATTACATTTATCACATACATCCATCAGGATATCAGATAATTTAAAATCGGTCTTTTCTCTACTCATTTCCACAACTCCTAATTTTGATATTGATAGTATGCTTGTCTTTGCTTTGTCTATCTCAAGATTTTCATTTAATGTTTTGAAAACCTTACTTCTTTCTTTTGAATCTTTCATATCTATAAAATCCACTACTATAAGTCCTGCAAGGTTTCTACCTCTTATCTGTCTCGGTATTTCTTCTGCTGCTTCCATATTTGTGGTAAATACGGTCTCTTTAAATGTTTTCTTCTCACTACTCCCTGTATTTACATCTATAGCAGTAAGTGTTTCACATTCTTCTATGATTAATGAACCACCAGAAGGTAGAGATATACGGTCAGATAAAAATCCTTCTATCTTTTTTTCAATACCATATTTCATAAAAAGCGGATATGAAACGTCTTTATGTAATGTAATCTTCCTATATATATCAGGAATAAATAGATTTACATATCTCTTTACCTCTCTATATGTTTTTTCATCATCCACTATAATCTCTTTAAATTCAGGTGTGACATAATCTCTTATAACATTTATATATAGTGGAAGTTCCTGCCATAATAAGGTAGGTGCTCTCTTTACACGTGCGTATCTTTTTATTCTATTCCAGGTTAAAAGTAAAATTTTTATCTCTCTTACAATATATCTTTCAGAGATACCCTCGGAAGCAGTTCTTATAATAAATCCCATATTTCCTGTAATTCTTCTATTGAAAATAGTTAAAAGTCGTTCCCTTTCTTTCCTATCAGTTATCTTTTTGGAAATGGTTCTGATATTTGAATCAGGTATAAGTATAAGAAATCTTCCCGGTATAGATATTTTTGTTGTTAGTTTTACACCTTTTTCTGCTGTGCCTGGTCTTGTGACCTGGACAATAACATCATCTCCTGTCCTGAATGGTTTTTTTATACTCTGGAGTGCCTGTTCTTCAACTTCATATGGCTGGTATATCATCTCTTCCTTTTCAAAAGGAAGAAAGCCATTCTTAAACTCTCCGATATTGACAAATGCTGCATTAAGTCCAGTTACAACCCGTTCTACTTTACCTTTATATATATTCCCAACGGACAATATATCAGGTCTGTTTATAAAGAGATATTCCACATGGTTATCACTCATCAATGCTACACGGGTTAAAAAACCTTCGTTATTTATTAATAACCTGTAATTCCCTTTCACTTAAAGTATCCTCCTTTAATATTTGAAATATCAAGTCATTCCATAAAAGTTTATAAAATTCTTTATAACTATAATATCTCTCTTGTTATACTTATTATATTCCCATTGACTAATAATTCTATTAGTTTTTTATGGCTTAATTTATTTATTTTGAACAAAACAACTATCTTTTTATCTGTGTATTCAAGGACTTTTCCTGTATTATTGAAATATTCAATATCAATGTCTTTAGATGTTTCAATAGTATATATAGCAGATGTTTCCATAGAAGTTATTGAAGGAGCCGTAATATCTATCCATTCTGTAGCAGTGAAGATTATACCTTCCGGTAAAAAATCTTTACTATTTTCCAGAAATGAGGCAGTGTCTATAGATTTTACGAGGAAGACATCAAATCGCTCATTAACTCCTGTAATTCCTACAGGTAAAGGAGAGCCAAAACTTATCTTAGGATGAGGACTAAATCCTTCCGTAAATTTCAATGGCAGTTCCATTCTTCTTAATATACGTTCAATATTTCTATGAAGATTTTTTTCAGAAATAAACCTTCCCATACCTTCTTTCCGGTAAAATACCCTTAGACGATACATAATTATAATTCAATAATTAAAATAAATAATATCACTGTGTATTATCCAGTATGGTCTTTATTTCTTCTATGTTATGTAATACACCACCATATACACTGGGTTTAAGATTTTCAAATCTATTTCTTACTGCAGTCATCACTGTTGGATTTACTGTATATATCAATGGTAATTCTTCAGAAACAATAATTTGCCATTTATCATACAACGCTTTTCTCTTAAATAATCTTAACTCTTTTGCTCCTTCTTCAAAAATAACATCAATTTTCCTCTCCCATTCAGTAAGGTCATTTCTATCTGCATTTAAATTCCATAGGTGTAATTGTCCCTTTGAATGCCATACATTTTTACCTCCATGGGGTTCTATCCCTCCTGTAAGTCCTATTATAACTGCTTCCCAGTCCTTTGTAACACTGATTTTTGTTACCAGTGTATTGAACTCTACAGGAAGAAGATTTACCTTCATACCTAATTTTTTAAGGTCATCCTGGACTATACTAGCAATCTGTATTCTTTCATAATTATTACTGTTTGTAAGAATTGTAAATTCAACAGGATGGTTATGCTTATCAAAAAGGACTCCATTATGTTTTGTAAATCCTTCTCTTTTCAATATCTGTTCTGCTTTTTTTATATCATATGGATACTTATTAACATAAGGGTTATAAAAAAAACCGCAGGAGATATTAAGAGGTCCATCCTGTGGTGTTGCAAATCCACCATAGACATTCTTTATTATATTATCTTTATCAATAGCATATGCAATTGCCTGACGGAAGTTTTTATTCCTAAACCATTCCTTTTTATAACCGGGTAAGGGTGATTTTTCATTCTGATTTAAGGTAATAAATTCTGAACCGAGAGAAGGACCGATTTTATATATAGTAAAGTTCTGTTCTTTCTGTAATGGTTCCAATAAAGGATAGTCCTGTCCCCTTACTGAAACAATATCTATCTCTCCTGTTTTAAATTTAAGTAAAGACATATTCGCATCGGATATGATGAGAAATACAATTCTCTGGAGATATGGTAGTTTTTCACCTTTTGCATCTTTTTTCCAGTAATAAGGATTTTTTTCAAGGATTATCCATTCAGCGGGTCTATATTCCATAATTTTGAAAGGTCCTGTACCTACGATATTTTCTGTTTTTTCATCTACTCCCCACCAACTGGTAAATATCTTTTTTTCAATAAAAGGAGCAATTTTATGTGCAGGAAGTATCTCCTGAGTCATAAGTTGTAGAAAAGGAGCAAATTTTTCAGGAAGTATAAATTCTACAACATATCTATCAACTTTTCTTACCTTAAATGCTTTACCATCTATACTCAGAATATCTCTACTGCTTGTGGGAATCTCTGAGTTGTATATAAGGTTATTATATGTAAATACAACATCATCTGCTGTAAAAGGATGTCCATCATTCCATTTTACATCTTCTCGCAGGAAGAATCTCCATATCTTTCCTGTGCTATCAACTTCCCATTTCTTAGCAAGTGCTGGCTTAACCTCAAGAGTAATTCCATCAATGGCTATCAGTCCTTCAAAAATAAATTGAGTTATAGTGGTTGTGCTGGTTTCTTTTGCTATAATAGGATTAAATGACTTAGGGTCAGAAGAGGTAGAAAGTACAAGTGTATCCTTACCTGATTTTCTAATATAAGGAGTAGTATGACATCCTGTGAGAAAGATGATAAATAGAAATATTATGCACTTTTTCATTATTATAAAAATTTTTTTAACTCATCAAGTAACTCATCCATTAATTGGTATCTTAAAAATGGTTCCTGTTTTGTTGCCTTTTTTATAATTTCCTTCAATTCCTCAGGTATATTTAAGTCCTCACATAAAATCATCTGTTTTCCTGTGTTTTTTCTATAACTTCTTATATCGATCCTTCTGAAATAGTCCTCTTGATTTTTCTCCATTTCATCAGGGACTTCAACCTTCGCTGTAATTACTTCATCAATAGTAATACCGAAACTATATATATCAGAGCAAAAATTGGCATTTCCCTGTACTTGTTCAGGAGCAACATAGGATATAGTCCCATATTTTGTAACAGTTCCACCTTTAGGAAATATATCTTTCTGCCATAACTTCCCAGGAAGTTTTGCTATTCCAAAATCAGTTATTTTAACAACAGACAGGTCTTCTGAAACAAGTATATTATCCGGTTTTACATCTTTATGAACAATATTGTTTTTATGTATGTGAGCAAGTCCCTGTCCTGCTTCATAGAGTATTCTGACAAGAATATTCAGAGGAAATTTATTTCTCTGGTACAGTATTTCCTTAAGATTTGTTCCGTTTATATACTCCATGATTATTGCATATTGATTATGATATTTACCGAAATTATAGACCTTAACAATGTTAGGATGGTCTAATCCTATTGCTATCTCTGCCTCTCTCTCAAATTGATTTATAAGTTTTGCACGTTCACGAAAACTACCTTTCAAGTAAAGAATTTTTATTGCTACTGTATCTCCGTAAACAGACCTGGCGAGAGTGGAATGTGCCCTGTATACTTTAGTGTACATTCCACCACCTATAATTTCTTCTATTCTATATCCACCGAAGTCCTGTCTTCTCATTTTTTACCCCTAATAATTAGTAGATTTTATAACTCAATATCAGAAGGGTCCAGAGGAATTATCTCAATATCATCTATATTTTTAACTTCTTGTTGTAAGTCAACTATAGCTATTTTCCTATTTCCATAAGAAGATGATGTAAAAAGTGTTAAACATCTATTGTCAAATATCCTTTCAGGGACAAGTGGGTCATGTCCACGGATAAGAACATTTTTACCTAACCTGTCCATTACTTTTAGAAAATAGTCCTTTCCATATTTAGGTCTTCCTAAGAAGTTTCCTAAATATTCTCCTGGTTTATCTCTAAAATCCCCCCATATAACTTTTATCCAGTTTTCATCACCTGGCTGTATATTTTCAATATCTTCTATCTTTTCTATATCAGGAAGGGCTCCATGAAGTGCAAGAAAACCGTTTCCTGATATAGCAAGAGGTAGTTTTAAGAAAATATCTTTGTAATACTCAGATTCCTCTTTTGAAATAGAATCCCAGAAATTTGAAGGACTACATTCTCTTAAGAAAAACATTTCATGATTACCTGCCAACATTATAAGATTCGGATATTTTTCACGTATTGTAAGTAAAAAATCTATATTGGTTTTTGAGTCCTCTCCCCTGTCAACATAATCACCGAGCATAACAATATAATAATTTTTTTTATTAATAAAACTATTTATTACCATTTTTGTAGTTTTGTAGTCCCCATGAGTATCACCTAAAAAGACCACTTTTCCTTCTTGAGGAAGTTCTATTATCTTATCCATATAATATGACTTACTTTGGAGAAGAATCAGGAGACACTGGCAATGGAAGGGTTTGTTCTTTTTGTAGTTCTTGCTTTAGAATACTTTTAGTAGTTAACTTTCCGGGAATAGTAGCAAGAAGAATTGAGTTGATTATGAATATAATTGCAAGAATAGATGTAATTCTGTTTAATATAGCAGATGTTTCTGCACCAAAAACGGTCTCCATACCTCCTCCACCGAATATGTTTGAAAGCGAAGCTCCCTTACCTGACTGTAAAAGAACCACTCCTATAAGAAGGAGCGAAACAATAATGTGAAAAATAAGTAGAAACATATACATTTTTTCCCCTTTTTAAAATTAAAAACTATATTTTTGACGTATTATAGTCAATTATTCTTAAGAACGATTCTATCTTCAAACTGGCACCACCGACAAGAACGCCATCAATATCTTTTTGAGCCATTAACGAATCTATGTTTTCTGGTTTAACACTTCCTCCATAAAGTATAAGTATTTTTTCAGCCGATTCTTTTCCAAAAGATTTTTCAATTAATTCCCTTATGAAAAAATGCACTTCTTCTGCTTGCTCTGGAGTTGCATTTTTCCCTGTTCCTATAGCCCAGACAGGTTCATAGGCAATTACAATATTTTCTATGTGGTTAATTCCATTAAGACAGCCATAAATCTGTTTTTTAATTATATTAAATGTCTCTCCATTCTCTCTTTCTTCTAACTTCTCTCCTATACATAGAATGGCTGTCATACCATCAGAGATAGTTTTTTTAATTTTTTTATTTATCACTTCATCTGTCTCCATAAATATATTCCTTCTTTCTGAATGTCCACATATGACATAAGATACTCCTGATTCTTTTAGCATACGAGTGGATATTTCTCCTGTAAATGCTCCTTCTTCCTCAAAATATACATTCTGTGCTCCCAATTTTATTGGAGTTCCTCTTAATACATCATAAACTGGGAAAAGAGATGTAAACGGAGGACATATTAAAATATCTCTATCATTATATGTTTTAATACCTTCTTTTAAATTTTTTGCAAAAGAGATTGACTCCTGAGGTGTTTTATACATCTTCCAGTTTCCTGCTACCAGATTCTTTTTCATTATATTCTCCTACTTTTATTTTTTCAAAACTTCTATACCTGGTAAAGTTCCTTTTTCAAGGAATTCAAGAGAAGCTCCGCCTCCTGTACAAACGTGAGATATCTTATCTACAACACCTGCTTTATTTACAGCAGCAGCAGAATCTCCGCCACCTATTACCGAGAAGATACCTTCCTGCTGACCTATTGCTTTTGCTATCTCTACAGTCCCTTTTGCAAATTCCTCTATTTCATATATACCCATAGGACCATTCCAGAAAATTGTCTTTGCTCTTTTGATACAGTCGGTATATTCCTCAATTGCCTGAGGTCCAATATCTACTCCTATCCAGTTTGGGGGTACTGTTCCTCTTTCCGTAGCAAAATAGTGTGCATCCGGTGCTATTTTATCAGCAATGATATGGTCCAGTGGGGTATGAAATTCCAGATGCCGCTTATTAACCTCTTTAATAATTTCTTTTGCGAGAGGAATGGCATCATTTTCTACTTTTGAGTTACCTATTTCCCAGTTTTTGGCTTTTATGAAGGTATAAGCCATAACCCCACCTGTGATAAGAGTATCTATTTTATCAAGGAGATTTTTTATTATTCCTATTTTATCTGCAACCTTAGCCCCTCCGAGAATTAAAAGAAATGGTTTCTCTGGTTTTTCCAGAAGTTTTGAAAGAGATGATGTTTCTTTTTCTATAAGATAACCTGCCGCTATATCTTTAAAAAATTTGGTTATTCCATAGACAGAGGCATGTTTTCTATGGCATGTTCCAAATGCATCATTTACATAAGAGTCCGCCAGAGAAGCAAGTTCTTTAGCAAAATCATCACTTCCTTCTTCTTCCTCTTTATGGAACCTCAAATTTTCAAGAAGTAGGATGTCTCCTGGTTTAAGGGATTCACTTGCCTTTTTAACTTCAGTACCAACACAGTCAGGAACAAATTTTACTTCCCTGTTTGTTAACTCACTCAATCTTTTTGCTACTATTCCTAAACTCATTTCAGGAACCACTTTACCTTTTGGTCTACCGAGATGGGAAGAGATGATAAGAGAAGCCCCCTGTTTTAAAAGATATTCTATTGTTGGTAGTGCTGATTTTATTCTTGTATCATCTATAATTTTTCCATTCTCTACAGGAACATTAAAGTCAACCCTTAAGAATACTCGTTTATTTTTATAATTCTTATCTTCAATTGTCTGAAGTTCCATGCTCCTCCTCCTTTTTATTTCTGTACCATATATCTTATAAGGTCAACCACCCTGCAACTATAAGCCCACTCATTATCATACCAGCCCATTACTTTTACCATTGTTCCTTCAATAATGTAAGTACAGAGAGCATCAAAGATACAGGAGTGTTCGTTTTTGAAGAAATCCTTTGATACAAGTGGTTCATCACAGTACTGAAGGATTCCTTTAAGTTTACCTTCACTCGCTGATTTAAAGGCATCATTTATTGCTTTTTCATCTACTGGCTTTTCCAGTTCTGCTACAAGGTCAACGAGAGATACAGAAGAGGTTGGAACTCTAATTGCGAGACCATTCATTTTTCCGTTAAGAGAAGGGATGACTTTACCAATTGCTTTTGCAGCTCCTGTTGTGGTTGGAATCATAGAAAGTGCAGCAGCCCTTGCTCTGCGCAGGTCCTTATGAGGAGCATCCATAACTCTCTGGTCATTTGTATAGGCATGTATTGTGGTCATAAGACCTCTTTTAACACCAAAATTGTCGTCAAGAACCTTTGCCATAGGAGCGAGACAATTTGTTGTACATGAAGCATTAGATAGTATATTGTGTTTTTTAGGATCATATATATCCTCATTAACTCCCATTACAATGGTTACATCCTCTCCTTTTGCTGGTGCAGAGATGATGACTTTTTTTGCCCCTGCTTCAATATGTGCTGATGCTTTTGCTGCTTCAGTAAAAAGCCCGGTAGATTCCACTACAATATCTACACCAAGTGCTTTCCATGGTAGATTTTTCGGGTCTTTTTCCGCAAGAACTTTATACTCTTTACCATCTACTAAAATAGCTCCATCTTTTGCCTCAACCTTTCCAGGATACACACCATAGTTTGAATCATATTTGAAAAGATGAGCAAGTGTCTTTGCATCCGTTATATCGTTAAACGCTACAAATTCTATCTCGGGGAAATTTTTTTCTATTGCAGCCCTCAAAACCAATCTCCCTATCCTTCCAAAACCATTAACTCCTATTCTAACCATTCTTTCCTCCTTTGTTTATATTAACAAGGTTTGAATAACTATTATAACCTATTTAAAAAAAACAATCAAACAAATTTTTTATATGAATCTATACCTTTACTATAGTCAAAATTATCACTTTTTCTGCACCATTATTCAGTAATACTTTTTTCGCTTCCTGTGTTGTTGCCCCTGATGTATAAACATCATCAATTAGAAGTATCTTTTTGTTTTCTATTAAGTGTTTTCTTTTAACGGTAAAACTCCCTTTTACATTTTCCTGCCTATCAGTTTTATCCAGTGCTATCTGCGAAGGTGTATTTTTGCATTTAACCAGCACTCCTGAAAGATATTGCTTCCCAAGTAATTTTGAAAGATTAAAAGCGATAATAGCACACTGGTTAAATCCTCTAAAAAACTCTTTTTTCCAGTGAAGAGGAACAGGTATGATTATTTCAAAATCATATATTTTGTTATCAATTATAAAGTCCTTTAGCATTAGAGCAAACTTTTTACCATAGTGTTTTTTTCTTTTGTATTTAAACTTATGTATTGCTTCTTTTAAGGGACCTTCATATCTAAAAAGATGAAAAATTTCTGATTCAGTAGATGGTGAGATATAGATTAATTTATCTTCACATTCTTCACAGAATCCATATCTGTTAAGCAGGGAAGTTTCTCCACATCCTATACAACAGGTTCTCCTAAAAAAACTAATAATTCTATAGATAGACATAATTCAGTTAATATTTTACAATAATGGTAATGGAAACGAAAATTAAAACCCGGTATATAAACCATGAATTTTTTATGAATTTTATTTTTGCATTAGGTGTAACCCTTTTTATCTTTTCACTGGATGCTTTGTTCCAGATAATTGAAGTTCTTGTAAAAGGTACTTTTTACCCTTTGATTGTTTTATATATTTTTTCTCTTACTCTGTTTTCTTCTTTTTTATATATTATTCCTCTCTGTTTTCTTTATTCGGCCTCTTCTCTTTTCTCTCGTCTTACTATGGACAGGGAGATACTTATATTCTCTTCATCGGGAATAAACCCGTATAGATTGATGGGTATTATTATCATTGCTGCTTTTATAGGGACATTTATCCTTCTATTTTTCAATTTCTATCTTCTCCCTGAAATAAGTTATAAAAAACGTGAAATGATATACCGCCTTCAGTTTAAAAATCCACTTTCTCTTTTACAGGAGAAAAGTACAACTACAGATATACCTGGAATTACTATTTATATTGAAAGGATGCCCCCCTCTTATAAAATAAAGAAAATAAAAAATGTTTCTATAACCTATAAAGAAATGGATAAAACACATTTCTTGAAAGCAGAGAGTGGAACAGTAACCTACAATCATGTTACCAATCAAATGATATTTGTTTTGCATAAAGGTTTCCTTATTGTGTATGACTCTGTTCAGACAATATCAAAATTGGACTTTCTTAGTTATAAATTTACACTGCCACTACCTAAAAATTTTATAAATATAGGTTCTATAAAACCGAAAGTTTCAGAGATGCGTATATCTGAATTACTTTCCTCCCCTGATATAAAAGAAAAAATAGAAGTTCAGAAAAGAGTTGTTTTTTCAGTTATCCCGATTGTTTTTGTTCTTATAGGAACTTCTCTCGGTATAAGATTACAGCAAGAAAGTAAGTTACTTCATATAGGGATTGGTGGAGGTATAGCACTTCTTTTCCTTCAGATGATTGTTTTTGGTGAGGTCCTGTCATACAAGACAGATTTACCAATATTTGTATGGTTACCTGTTTTTATTTTTATTATTGGATGGGGTTTTTTAAAATGATAAAGACAAGATATACCATATCTACCTTCTTAAAATTGTTTTTTCTTGTTAGTATCTCTTTCATTCTCCTTTTCTTTTTTATAGAAATTATTGATAATCTCTATTCTATCTTAAAACATGGAGGTAGATTTAGTATTTTAAATTCTCTCTATAAACTACCGTCTATTTTTGTGGAAATCTCACCAATTATAACATTTCTAAGTAGTATGTTCTTACTCGGTGAAATGGTAAAATATGGAGAGATAAGAGTTCTGGAATTTTCCGGTATAAGACCTATAAGCATATTAAAAATGTTATTTATCTGTGGATTTATCATATCTGCATTTGTCTTTTATATTAAAAACTTTATATCACCACAACTTCTCCGTAAAATAGGTGAAAAACAGGAAATAGGGATATTAAGTTTTTCAACGGATAGATATTTTCTCTATAGTGAAAGGTTTGTTCCTCCTTCTGATTTTATAAGAATTCAATTTTCAGAGATACTTGAAAATAATGAGATTATTACAATAAACGCAGCTAGTGCTGTATATATAGGAAGTAATATATGGCTTTTCAAACAAGGGAAATTCTGGTATTTTGATAGTAAAGGTTTTCTAAAAAACTCTGAGAGTTTTGACAGTAAGATAATGTCCATTTTGATTGAACCAGATATTATTGTTGAGACCTCAAGAGATATAAATGAACTATCCTACAAAGATATACGAAATATGCTTTATGAATTTAAAAAACTCAATATAATCTCTATTTATCTTAAAGGTGCTTATCAGGAAAGATTTGCTTATCCACTTTTGAACATGTTTTTACTGTTTATACTGGTTCCTTTCTTTTATATAAAACATAAAATTTCAAGGGTATTTGTATTAGGACTTTCTATATTCCTTTCTTTTATATGTTACGGTATATATTCTTCCGGACTTACCCTTGCTAAAAATGGGAAAATACCCACATTTCTTGGAGTTTGGCTTGTTCATATCCTGCTTGTTATTTCAGTCGTGGTATACTTTTTCTGGTTGAGGAGAAGAGCAAAATTATGTATAATGTAAGAGCTACAAGAGATAAATAATAAACAATCCATATAGGTTGATATTGAATATAGAATAATTTTATGGCGATGAAGAAAAAAGACCTGTTAGTAGAAATTGGATGTGAAGACCTTCCTCCCTGGACAGGAGATTATTTTAAAGAAGAGTGGATACCTGTCCTTGTTGAATTATTTAAAGAATATCGTCTTGAACATGGAGAGATAAAACTTTTTTGTACCTTAAGAAGAATTATCCTGTATATTAAAAATGTAGGTGCAAAGCAACAGGATATGACAACCGAAATATATGGTCCTCCCGCTGAAATAGCCCTCGATGAAAATAAAAATTTTACACAGGCAGCAGAAAAGTTTGCAATCTCTCACAATGTGAGGCTTAAAGACCTTTTTATCCAAGAAAGAAAAGGCAAGAAAGTTCTTGCTCTGGTTAAATATGAAAGAGGGAAACAGATAACCGAGATATTTGGAGATATTTTAGTAGAAAGTATCAGGAGGATAGAAATACCGAGAGGGATGAAGTGGGATGGTGGAAATTTTAAATTTTTAAGACCCATCAGATGGATAACAGCACTCTATGGCAAAAAAGTTATAAAGATATTACTCGGGGGAGTAAAAAGTGGAAGGTTTTCATATGGGCACAGAACCCTTGCTCCTTATAGATTTAAGATTTCAAGCCCGTCAGATTATATGGATAAAATTCTTAAAAGATTTGTTATGTTTGACCCAGACGTGCGCTTTGAATTTATTAAAGCAGAAATATCAAGAAAAACCGGCATTAAGAATTTTATTGTAGATGAAGAGCATCTTAAAAAAATAGTATATTTAGTAGAATATCCTGTTGTTGAGGTGTGTAAATTGAAAGAAGAATATAAAGAAATACCGCCAGAAATAATAAGAGCAGTAATAATGAAACTCAATGGTATCCCATTATTGGATAGGAACGGATATTTAAGTAGCAGTTATATATCTGTTTTTGATGGTGTAGGCGGAGATACGATAAAGAATAATTATCAGGATGTCTTATACGCAAAGATGGAAGACGCTATATTTTTTATAAGGAAGGATTTAAAGAGGGACTTTGCCAGTTATACAGATGACCTTAAAAATATCGCATATCATCCTAAATGGGGAAGCATGTATGATAGAGTTGAGCGATTTAAAAAGATATATAATATATTAACTGAATATCTGTCCTTAAATGATGAAGAGAAAAAAAATATTTATATTATAATTTCTCTCTGTAAAAATGACCTGCCAACATTAATGGTTTCAGAATTTCCTTCTCTTGAAGGAGTTATAGGTAGAATTTATGCAGAGAAAAATGGATATAATAGAATAGTAGCATCAGGAATTGAACAACATTACTTGCCCAGATATAGTGGAGATATGCTTCCCCAGACGAAAGAATCTGCTATATCTTCTATTATAGTGCGTATTGAGACACTCTGTGCTTTCCTTACAGATGAATTTGGTATAAAAGGTAGTGGAGATCCATATGGACTTAAAAAAATAGCCAATGGTTTAATTGAGATAATATGGGACAGAAAGATAATTTTCCCATTAAGGGAAGTTATCAAGAAAACATTAGAGATTTTAGGTTCTTATTCCTTGAATGCAGAAAATAGAATAATGGATTTTATTTTACAGAGAGTTGATAACCTTTTTGCAGGAGAAGGAATTTCCCCTGGAATAAGAAAGGCAGTTATGGCGGTGAATAGTGAGGATATAGTGGTTTTAAGAGAAAAGATAGATGCCATTAAGAATTTTTTCAGAACAGGGGCTGCCAAAAATGTTCTTGTCCCATTCATCCGTGTTGCTAATATTTTGAAACAGGCGGAGGAGAAAAATATAGTTTTTGATAATTTTGAAGAAGCACTACTTACAGAAAAAACAGAGAAAGAACTATATTCTTTTTATAAGAAGAATGAATCAATATCAAAACTACTTATTGAGCAAAGCAGGAACTATAATGATTTTCTTAAACAGTTAGGCATGTGGCGTGAAATCATTGATAAGTTTTTTGATGATATTCTTGTCATGTGTGACGATGAAAGACAATGTAGAAATCGTCTTTCTTTATTAAAAAAAATAAACGATCTATTTCTCCTTTTTGCGGATTTTTCTTTAATACCGATTGTGGAGGTTGAAGATGCTTAAAGATATTGATAGAGAGGTATATAATGCTCTCATATGTGAACAGGAAAAGCAGAAAAATACAATATGTCTTATTCCTTCAGAAAATATAGTTAGCAAAAATGTGCTAAAACTTATGGGTTCTATATTTACAAATAAATATGCAGAAGGATATCCAGGAAGAAGATATTATGGGGGATGTAGATTTATTGATGAGATTGAAAGTTTAGCCATTAAAAGAGCATGTATGTTGTTTGGTGCAGATCATGCAAATGTACAACCGCACTCAGGAAGTCAGGCAAATATGGCGGCTTATTTTTCTGTCCTGAAACCGGGAGATAAAATCCTTGCTATGGATATTCTTGCAGGTGGACATCTTACACATGGACTTAAAGTTAATTTTTCAGGGATATTTTATCAATCTGTTTTTTATAATGTAGACAAAGATACAGAAACAATAGATTATCAAAAAGTAAGAGAGATTGCATTAAAAGAAAAACCAAAGATGATTGTCTGCGGTGCAAGTTCATATTCAAGAACTATTGATTTTAATGAATTTCACAGTATAGCAAAGGAAACAGGGGCATATCTTCTTGCTGATATAGCACATATTGCAGGACTTATTGTAGCAAATCTCCATCCTTCTCCAATCCATCTCGCTGATTTTGTTACTTCTACGACACATAAGACATTACGAGGTCCGAGAGGAGGGCTTATACTTTGCAAGAAGGAATATAGTAATAAACTTGATAGTTCCATAATTCCCGGTATTCAAGGTGGTCCGCTTATGCATATAATAGCGGCTAAAGCACTCTCTTTCAAAGAAGCAATGAGTCCTGTTTTCTTTACATATCAGCAGCAAATAGTAAAAAACTGTAAAAAATTGTGTGAGGAGTTTAAAAAAAGAAATTATAGAGTTGTAAGTGGTGGAACAGATAACCACCTGTTTACCATAGACCTTCGGAACAAAGGTATAAATGGTAATGAATATGAAAAACTGCTTGAAAGAGTTGGAATAATAACAAACAAAAATCTTATTCCATATGACCCTCAACCACCATCAATTACAAGTGGAATACGACTTGGTACCCCACTTGTTACAAGTAGAGGAATGAAAGAAGATGATATGGAACTTATTGCTGAGTGGATGGACGAGACATTGAAAAATAGAGATAATGAGAGTATTTTAAAAGATATTGCAAGAAAGATAAGGAGATTTGCACATGAATTCCCCATCTATCCATCGTCCTGAATGGGATGAGTATTTTATAAGAATTGCTGAACTGGTAAGTACTCGCTCCACCTGTATGAGAAGACATGTCGGAGCCGTTCTGGTAAAAGAAAAGAGAATCCTCGCGACTGGTTATAATGGAGCACCTTCTAAAATATCTCATTGTGGAGATATAGGTTGTATACGAGAGAAGTTAAAAATTCCATCTGGTGAAAGACATGAATTATGTAGAGGTTTGCATGCAGAGCAGAATGCTATTATACAGGCGGCTTATCATGGGGTCTCTATTAAAGGGAGTGTTTTATATATTACCTGCCATCCCTGTAGTGTATGTGCAAAAATGATTATAAATGCAGGTATAGGAGAGATTATAATAAAAAGTGAATATCCTGATAAAATATCAGGTGACCTTTTGAAAGAGGCAGAAGTTAAAATCCGTATATATAACCCCGGTAACAAGTAGGAAGTAAAGGTAAAATTGACATAAATTTATATCTAATTTTAACTTATTGATGGAAAGACATGCCATACCACCACTGGTAAAAAAAATCCTTACAGCGAGAGGTTATAAAACAGAAAAATTAATAACTGATTTTCTTTACAACGGATTTTCCAGTTTATCTGAACCATTTCTTATCCCAAATTTACGAGAGGCGTGTTTGATCCTTAAAAAAGCCATATCTAAAAAAGAAAAGATATTTGTCTATGGAGATGGTGATACTGATGGTATATGTGCCTCTTTTCTACTTTTAAATCTACTTAAAGCAGTTGGTGCAGATTTTTCATTCCGCCTTACCCATAGATTAGATGAGGATTATGAAATAGAGGAATATCTTATACAGGAAATTGCAAAAGAGGGGTATTCTCTTCTTCTATCTGTGGATTGTGGAATTTCTTCTTATGCTGCACTTAAACAGGCAACTAATTATGGTATAAAAGTCATAGTTCTTGACCATCACATAGGAGATATATCAAAACTCCCATCTCACCATATATATGTAAATCCCTGGCTTAAAGAAAAGTGGTCTGATAGAACTGAAAATCTTAGTGGGACTGGTATTGTGTATAAATTTATAGAAGGTATGGGAATTCTACTTCCCGGAATAAGAGAAGAAATGGTTTGTGGTTTTACTGAAATAGTGGCATTATCTATTATTGCTGATTCTCTTCCTTTAACAGGAGAAAACAGAATATTTGTAAAGGAAGGTCTTCGTAGGATGCCTTTTACAAAAATAAAAGGGTTAGCGTTTCTTATAGAAAGCCAGAATTTGAAGATACCACTTCGTCTTCAGGATATTTCAATGAGAATAATCTCCTGTATCAATTCACCTGGTCGATTGGGAAAACCAGAGGTTTCATTAAATCTATTAATGGAAAGCAGAGATAGTCGTATCAAAGAGATAGTGAGAGAAATAAAACAGATGGATAGGGAAAGGTATAAAATGGTGGTAGAAGCAAGGAGAATGATAAATGAAAATGATATAGAAAAGGGGTTCATTATTTCAGAGAATATATCACCTGGAATATGTGGGATTGTTGCTTCTCGGTTGTCAGGAGAGTATCACAGGCCTTTTGTTGTAGGACATCTCTCAAACAACTTTTTGAAGGGGTCTATAAGAGCACCTGAGAATTGTAATCTCTATGAAAAACTTAAACCAGTAGGGAAATATATGGTTTCAATGGGAGGACATAGACAAGCAATGGGATTTAAGTGCTCTGTAACCCATATTCCTGAAATAAAAAGTTTTTGGGAAAGTATAAAATGGAAAGCAGATAATAAGAAAGAAAGATATGATTGCTATCTTGATATAAGAGAGATTAGCCCATCTGTAATAGAAGAGATAAATAACTATTTAGAACCATTTGGTAAAGGGAATCCTGAACCGGTATTTCTTTGCGATGATGTTTATTTTAAGAAAGTATCTATGAGGAATAGTGAAAGCAATATACTGTTCTGGGTAAAAAAAGATAATGCCATATATGAAGCAGTTTTTCAAGGTGGTTCTTATCTGTTAGTTGAAAAGCAAAATATTCTTTATACACCCTATATACGTAAACAGAGTAATTTGTACCGGATAATACTAAAAATAAAGAAAGTTTTCTAATCGGAAAGTATTTATTCTTGATGTTTTAATTTCCCGATACCTCTGCTCTTTGAGTTTCAACAGGGATGGCTTTTTTAACTTTACCTGCTTTTAGACATTTTGTACATACATTTATCCGTTTTCTTTTATTTCCTAAAGCAACAAGAACGGTCTGGATATTAGGTTTCCATACCCGTCGTGTCTTTACGTTTGAGTGGCTTTTACTGTTCCCCGCTCTGCTTTTCTTCCCACATATCTCACATACTCTACCCATAAGTATCTCCTTATATTTTTCCTTCTTTTTTTAATAAAATTTTAACTCTATTAGCATACTCGTTTTTGGGGTCTATTGTCAAGACCCTGTTAAGATAAGATACTGCTTCAGGGATGTTATTTAGAAACATAATGTTTATTGAAGCCAGTGTACAGAGAACATCTATATCATAGGGATTTAACCATTCTGCATTTTTATAATAATAGAAAGCTTTATTATAATCACCTTTTCTCATATATATCACCCCAAGATTATAATCCGTTTTCGCATAGTGAGGGAAAAGATAATTATTTATCTTTAAATATATTTTCTCTGCCTTATCTAAATCACCTGATTCTCCATATACAAAAGCCAGTTTATACCATGCTTCATAATGGTATGGATTCATTATACATACTACCAAGTAGTTGTCTATTGCTTCTCTAAAGTTACCATCCTCTTTTGCCCAGACCCCTTTTTTAAAATAAATATCAGGTACAATTCTATAATAGGAAATAAATATACCCATGATGAAAGATACTGTTGCTGTAGTATACCAGAGATATTTGGAGATATTGAAATTAAATCTTTTTTTACTTTTAATATATCCGGTAGATATTCCTAAGAGAAACCAGAAATACATTGCTGTTGAGGGATTTCTTAAGTTTGTTGAAAAGATATTATCAACAAGTACTGCTGAAATCCCTGCTATACATCCATTAAGGCATATATTATCAAAATCCAGATTGTTTTCTTTATTTTGAATGCTTTTAATAATAATGACAGAAATCAAACATAAAAAAAGAAGGAGTCCTATCAGTCCTGTTTCTACCCAGATATGTAAATATTCATTATGTACCTGTGTTGTTACAGGTGTTGATTCCACCTGTAAAAAATATTCTCTTATTCTGTAATAGGGATAGAAAAAGGGGTAGTTTCCCAATCCCCAGCCAGTAATGGGTTTTAATTTTATCAT
This sequence comes from bacterium, assembly GCA_026414725.1. Lineage (NCBI taxonomy): Bacteria > bacterium. The sequence continues at coordinate 14,401 of JAOAIL010000003.1, read as the reverse complement.
TCTCAAAGTTCCCCGCCATATATACCACCTTATATTTTTTAGTAACCAGTTGTAGAAATGTAATGAGAGGAATATTGAAGATACCCCAATAACTATATAGCCCCCCCATTTCTTTATATTATGCTTCTTATAATTTAAAAACATCACAGTGGAAAGACCGAATATTGAAGCAATAATTGCTGCCCTTGATTTCGTAGCAAGTATGGTCCCAAAGGATAAAATAGTACAGAAAAGTAGAAAATATCGTTCAGTTTCTTTATTACTTTTATAAAGAAAAAGTGCATATGTAATTGTAAGAACCATCAATATATGTCCTGCAAAAAAGTTAGGGTTTCCAAATGTTGAGACCACATATTTTCTCGGTCCTATAAAGTTCCCTAAAGCAATCAGAGATGCGATAAACCCTGATAATGTCCATAGATAAAAATCTTCTTTTTCTAATTTTATATTCATCGCAATAAGGAAAATTAAAATATATAAAAGATAGTCCTCCATTGATTTTCCTGCGCCATATCCAAAAGGTGCAATAAAAGAGGAAATAAGAAGATATATTGAAAATAGTAACAACGAAACAAAAGAGGTTGATTCTAAAGTAAATTCTTGCTTTTTTATAATGAAATCAGCAGAAAGAATAATACAGAACAAACAACCTGTAAGATTTTTGATTGTTGTATAGTCATAGGAAGGTTTAAATAGTATAAGAGGACCAATAAATAAAAAAATAAAAAGTGCCAGAAATTTATATAGTTTATGTATATCCCACATCTTTTTATTATTCTGTTTTTTTGTAGCCATTCTTCCCCTCTTCTCTGCTTCCTCGCAAGTAATGATTAAAATGCATTTCTTATGGCACCAGGAGAAAGTAGTATTATTGCTATATCCAGCCAGATACTCCAGTTTTCAATATAATAAATATCATACTGAAATCTTTCTTCCGGTTCAATATGTCCTCCTCTTAAACCATGAATCTGTGCCCATCCAGTAAGACCTGGTTTTACCTTCAACCGTAGATTGAAATAGTCCTGTTCAATCATAAACCTATCATCCTTTGATATTGGCCTTGGTCCCACAAGAGACATATCACCGTTGAGGATATTGAATATCTGTGGGATTTCATCAAAATTATATCTTCTTAGGAATCTTCCTACCCTTGTAACTCTTTCATCATAAAGGATTGTAAAAGGCCTGGTATTTCCTGATATATTTTTCATAGTTCTAAACTTATAGATCTTGAATAACTTTCCTCTATATCCTATCCGTTCCTGTCGGAAAAAAACACCTCCATTAGAATCAGCAATAATAATAAGAGAAATAAATGGGAGGACTATACAGAACAGGAGGAAAATTATATATCCTGCTATTATGTCAAAAACACTTTTTAATACTTTATTAGTAAATTTCTCAACAGGAATCCTACCTGTTGATAAAAGGGGTAGTCCATCAATATCTTCTATTATTTCTGAATATAGGAACTGGTATATCTCAGGTATAAGATATAGATGAATCTTATATTTCTCTGCTATATGAAGGAGATAAAGGTTTTCTGAATAATTCTTTGTGGTGGCGATAATAAAAGAATAAGAGTTTTCCATTAATCTTTTTTGTATATCACCTGTTTCTGGTAAAATATCCATTTTTATTGCAGGATACCTGAGAAGTATTCTTTTAACCAGAGAATTTATTTGTCTGCCCTCCCCTATCACAAGAATCTTTTTCTTTGTATTGCCCCCAATCTTAACAGATATATAATGAGAAATCCAAAGAAGTAGAAAAGCAAAGATAACTGAAAAACCAATAGCCAGACGAGAATAGGCAAAGCCCCTATAGAAAAATGTCCCTGCTGTAAGGATTATTAACATCCAGAATGTAGATTGAATAAGCAGCGCAAACTCCTTTATAAAATTAGGAAATATCTTCTCTGTGTATACACCAAAAGATGTAAGTACAATAAGATATATGATAACTGCAAACAGAGTGATATTAAGATAAAAATGTATGGATGGTATCCCTTTATATACAAATAGTCCTGAGTGGAATCTGAAATAATAACCTAATATAAAAGATGCAAAAATAATAGACCCATCAATGAATATCAGGAATTTTCTTTTTCCCATATTTCAATTCTGTACAGACCTTTTCATATCTATCTATCACATCTTCCCATCTATAAAATTTTTTAGCACGTTCTCTTGCTTTCTGTCTGAAATTATTCACAACTTCCTTATGTTCAAGAAGAAAAACTATGCATTTCTTCAATTCATCTGCATCTTTAAAATATAGTCCTGCATCGCCTAAAACTTCCCTATTAAAAGGTACATCAAACGCAATTATACAGTTACTACTTCCCATTGCTTTAAGCAGTGCAGGGTTTGTTCCACCAACTTCATTCCCGTGGATATAAGCATAGGCATTGACATGGAGTTCTTCTATGTGGTTCTGGATATATATAGGTCCAAGAAGTTTTATTCTACTATCTTTTACCATTTTTAATTTTTTTACATAAGGACTGTTCCAGTTAGCACCACCTGCAATAACAAGAAATTTTTCTGTTTTTACCTGCTGGAATGCCTCCACTGCAATATCCTGATGGTTTTCTGGTTCAAGGCGACTACCAATAAAAAAATAACCATAGGGTTTCAGCCCATATCTTTCAAGAATTTCAGGATTTCTACTTTCAATTTCAGGTGCACCATAGGGGATATAAATACTCTCTCTTCTATATTTTCTAAGATAATATTCCTGTATTGCCTTAGCATCAGAGACCACCACATCAGCAATAAAAGATGAAAAAAGTTCAGAGAACTTATAATATATTTTTGCGATTTTTCCCCATTTAGCCCTCTTCCACTCAAGTCCATCTACATTTATTATAACCTTTTTCCTGAATATTACAGGAATGATAGCAAGTGGACTATTGGCTGAATTGAATATAAGGATTACATCAGGAGACCATATAAGAACCCGTAAAATACTGAAAAATGTATGGGAGAAAGTATCGGTTATTTTACCAGGGATGCTAAAAGGATAACAAAGTTCCACCTCTTTGTATAATGCAGGTTTTTCAGGATAGAGGTATCTTCTACATGAAACAAGAACCCTATGACCTTTTTTAATAAGTCCTAAACTCAATTCCTCTGCACATGTCTCAAATCCACCGTATCTCGCAGGTATTCCTCTTGTTCCCACTATTGCTACTTTCATTGTTTTATTATACACCCTGACTATTTAAAATCGCAACTGCTATATTTTTTAGAATTATTGATGAATATATATGACATTGCTATAATAGAATAATGAAATTTGTCTATAGAATTTCGGCATGGAATAGAAAAAGAAAATGGAGAATATTTACCGATATTTTCAAGATAGATGAAAATATAAAAATACTTGATATTGGATATGCATCTACAGAATACAGTGATACTGACAATTATATTGAAAAGAATTATCCATACCCAGAAAAAATAACTGCTCTCGGGATAGAAGACCCCACAAATTTTATAAAAAAATATCCAAAAGTAAAAGTAGTCAGATATAATGGTATTAACTTCCCTTTTGAAAATAAAGTATTTGATATTGGATGGTCCAATGCTGTTTTAGAACATGTGGGTGATAGAGATGCACAGATGTATTTTTTAAGAGAAATCAATCGTGTTTGTCGTTCATTTTTCATCACCACACCTAACAAATTCTTCCCTGTAGAGGTTCATACTAAAATCCCTCTATTCCATTTCCTCCTTCCTAAAAAATGGTTTGATATTTTATTAAGAATAATGGGTAAGGAATGGGCTACAGGAACATATATGCGACTTTGTTCCAGAAAAGAATTGGAAGAAATGTTAAAAGAGGCAGGTATTATTGACTGTAAAATTATAGAAAATAGATTATTTATCTTTACTATTGACTTTATAATCTATAAATTATAGAGAACTTTTTCGTATATTTTTAAGGTCATTTCTCCACTACGTTTCCATGAAAATTTTTGAGATTGTTTTAATCCTTCCATTTTTAATCTCATTTTTAAATCAGGATTTCTAATTACATTTTGTATTGCTCTGGCTATCTCCTCTACATTATAAGGGTCAACAAGAACACAGGCATTACCGGCAACTTCTGGTAAAGAAGAAGTATTAGAAGTTACCACAGCACAACCACAAGACATTGCTTCAAGAACAGGTAATCCAAAGCCCTCATAAATGGAAGGATAAATAAAAACATCTGCACCATTATAAAGATATACAAGGTCTTCTTCAGGCACATAATCTGTCAGAACTATCCTTTCTACAAAATTAGAATTTCTTATTTCATCAAACATCTCATTGTAAAGCCATAATTTTTTACCCACTATTACAAGATTATATGGGAATGCTGGATTATTTTTTATAATGGATATAAATGCCTTTATAAGTCGGGACAGATTTTTTCTCGGTTGAAGATTAGATACGGAAAGGATATAGGGCTTTTTTACACTGTAATTCTCAAGCACTTTATCACACTTCGTCGTATCAATAGGTCTGAATTTCTCTGAAACTCCATTGTAAACAACCTCAATCTTTTCTTCATCTATTTTATAAAATTTCAATATCTCTCTTTTGGAAAATTCAGAAACAGTGATAATTTTCTTTGCTTTTCTTACGCTATATAAAAGTGAAAGTTTTAACCTCAAGTATATATCTTCTGGGAAAAATTCAGGATATCTAATAAAAGATACATCATGCAGGGTAATAACACTATGACAATGACTTATTAATGGTGTGTGATATTGAGTGTGTAATAAATCTAACTTTTCAGTATAGGTTCTAACAGGGATATCTCTCAAAAATCTTAAAGATGCCCGTTGTGAAACTCTTTCAATTGAAAACTGTTTATCATTAAGTAAAAAATCAGGAACAGGAATACCCTTTGAGAGAAAAACAACATAACTAAAATCTGGATGTTCTATTTGAGAAAGTCCATAAAGTAAACCGATTATGTATGTTTCATTCCCCCCCTGTTTTAATCCTATAGCATGCGCATCTATACCAATAATTTTTTCACTTCCCATAACTCAATAAAATCTACTTCCCTAATTTTGACAATAATTCTCTTGCATCGTTAAATTCAGGATTTATATCCAGTGTTTTTTTAAAATAAATCTCTGCATTTTTATAATCATTTTTTAAATAGTATGTTAGTCCCAGATTAAAATATGCAAGGTCAAAGTCAGGTTTAAGAAAAATTGACTTTTTGAAACAAGTTATTGCCTCGTCATACCTATCTGTATTCATATAGAGAACTCCGAGATTACTATATATACGCGGTGCGGAAGGATTGAGTTTTAAAGCATAAAGATAACTCTCTTCTGCTTCATTAAATCTTCCCAGTTGGAAACATATCAATCCTAAGTTGTTGTAAACATTAACACTATGAGGATATAGCCGTTTTGCCATAAGGATAAATCTGTATGCTTTTTCATATTCACCCTGTCGTGTTGCAATCATAGCAGATATAAATGGACATTCAAATGAAAAGGGATTATTCTTAACAGCTTTTTCTGCAGATTTTAGTGATACCATACCATATGTGTTTCTTGCTATATATATGTATCTGCTTGCTCTAATACCCATAACACTTAAAACAAACCCTCCAGCAATAAAAATCAAGAGATATATTTTTAATAGTATATATGGTATTTCCTTTTTTACTGTTATATTTCCATTTCCTATATCTTTCCTGTACATACCACCAGCAAAGGAAACATTTGCCCAGAAAAGAAGTAAGGTGGTTGGATTACCAAAAGGGAAGGATGCTAATGCATTTATACATATTGCAACTACGGAAGAAACAATACCCGCTGTTAATAATCTCCTTTCTTTTCCTCCTTCTTTATACAAAACAGAACATATCTTGAAAAAACAATATAAAAAATAAAGGAATAGAATAAAGCCGGGTATGCCTAACTCTGCACAGATTTCTAAATAGTCATTATGTGCCCTGTCAACAAGCAATGATGTCCCTTTTAATGCCTCTTCCTCTCCTATTGCATAGTAAGGATACATAACAACAAAGTTTCCAGGACCTACACCCATTAAAGGATTTTTCTTTATCATCTTAAGAGTTATATTCCAAATAAGAAACCTGCTTTTTAATGTCCCTTTTTCAAATGTGGCTATCCCGGGAAAACATTCGCCTGCGAAAAACAATATACAAATTAAAAATACTACCCTCCACTTTAGAGAAATTTCCTTACCTGCAAGTATGAAAAATACTATACTGGAAATGAAGAAAGCAATATAACTGGCACGGGTGAATGTAAAAACAAGGTGGGAAATTAAGAGTAGTAAAATTATATATAAATACCACTTCTTCTCCTTATATAATAAATAATAAACATATGGAATAACCATAACAAGATACTCACCAGCAAAGTTCCGTCTGCCTAATGTACTTAATGCACTCCTTACACCCTGCCACTTAATAAAATCAATACCAAATACCTGCACCAATCCATAGATAGAAACAACTATGGATATAAAAACCACATACTTTATAAAAATATCTATTAGTATGGTGTCCCTTACAACAAGATTCTCTAAAGAAATATAAAGCGTAACAAAAAGAAGGAGTACTAAAATATTGTAGAGCCCTGCAAAAATATTGGTACAACGGTTAAGAGTTATAAGTGTCCATATGAAAAATAAAAAGATTGGCAAGATAAAAATATTCCTATATATAAATAATCTTTCTTTTATACCATATGTAAGTAAAAAAACAGTTATCAGAAAAATCCAGACAAGTTTAACCAAATAAAAAGCACTGCTGAGATATGGGAAAAATATAAGAGGTGTTAGAGATAGTAAGAAGATAATTAAAGTTTTTTGCTTCATATTTATTATTTTGCGTAAATTCCTGATTATAATAATACAATTTCACACCTTAAATGTCTAATATTTATTGCATTAAAGTGAAAAATGGGATATTATAAATTATACCCTTAACTTCCTTTGGAATAAGAAAGATAGGGGAAGGAGGAAAGATGAGAAGAATGTTTTTAGTAGCAGTACTGGTAGGGATAGTATTTTCTTTACGTGCAGAGGTAAATAAAGAAGAGTTTTTTGCCCGGATGTTACAGAAGAACAGCAATGTGGAGTGTATAAGTGGTAAGTATGAAATTAATATGTCTATGATGGGTAACATAATGAAAATACCTGTAAATTTCTGGCAGAAAGGCAATAAGATGCGGATGGATATGATAATGAGCAATCCGGGTATGCCTCAACCAATGGAAATATATATGCTAATGGATGGACAGAAAATGATTCAGTATCAAAAGATGTTGAAAACAGTATTTACTTTTGATTTAGAAAAACTGCCAGAGAATATGAAACAGCAGATGAAAAATAACCAGGGATTTATAATGAACAGTGACAGTATAAGCCAACTTTATCAGATGATAGATAAAATATCTGTGGAAGAAAAAATTAAAGATGGTAAATCATTTTACCTTATCAGTATACGTGACATAAGCAATACAGGAAACATTTCTTCTACATTTGGTGTTCAGAGTACACAGCAGATGTTTAATAAAATGCTTATGTGGGTAAATCCATCATCTTTACTTCCTGAGAAAATTGAATTTTATGGAGATACAGATACACCTGCTATGTGGATTGATATTTTAGGCCTCAGTACAGAACCCTTTTCTGATTCTGTCTTTAAACTTGATATACCTGCGGATGTAAAGTATATGGATATGACAGAAACGATGAAAAAAATGTCTGAATCTGTAAATGTAAGATAAAAATGGAAAATATCTGGATTGCCTCGTGGAAACAATCAGATGTAGTGGGGAGATTTATTATTGTAGTTCTTGTATTTCTCTCCTTCTATTCCTGGAAGATTATCCTTGAGAAATTTTTTATTTTTAGGAATATAGAGAAAAAACACAGGATATTTGAGAAACAGATAAAAAAGGGTGGGAATGTAAGGTTATTAAACTGTCCATTAAGCAGTATCCTTAATTATGGTATTGAAATAAGAGAAAGGGAAAATATGGAAGACCTGAAGGAACATCTTGAGAAAGCATTTATAAGAGAGGAAGGCAAACTTGAAGTTAAGCTTATATCCCTTGCTACTATTGCTACAATATCACCTTTTTTAGGACTTTTAGGGACTGTATGGGGACTTCTTTTATCTTTTCAGGGGATTGCTGCTGCTGGCTCTTCTTCTGTAAGGTTTGTTGCAGGAGGGGTTTATACTGCTTTAATAACTACTGTTGTAGGATTAATCGTTGCAATACCTGCTGCAGTTGGGTATAACTATTACAGGGAACGGCTTAACAATATCCTTGAAAAGATGGAATTTATTTTCCCGTATATTCTGGATTATATAAAGTCCTATTCTGACAGGAAGTGATAAAAAAGGAAGATGTAGGATGAGACCTATCAGAAAAAATAATGGAGATCTTACATTCGCACAGGTCAATATAACAAATCTTGTGGATGTAGCACTGACTCTTGTTATAATACTTCTCATTATTTCTCCTTTTCTTGAACAGGGGATAGAGGTAAAACTTCCAGCATCATCACCGGGGAAGATTCAGGTAGAAAATAGTACTATAATAACGGTAGCAACAGGAGATGTTTATTATATAGATGACAGAAAGGTTACACTCAGGGAGATGTATAATATACTCAAGGAAAAGAAAAGGATTAATGAAAATCTTGCGATAGTCATAAAAGGCGATGAATCTGTTCTGTATAAAAACATTGTTAAGGTTCTGGATATATCAAAAAAATGCAATATAGAGACCATAGGACTGGCTACTCAGGCAGAAATGGAATAGAAAGGATAGGTAAGAGAAGTACAGAAATTTCTTTATTTATCCATATGGTAGGTATATCTTTTTTGCTTATCTCTCCTATGAAAAAACAGATTGCTACAAAAGAAATTTTTACTGTACATATTATTGATATTCCTGTACCTGAAATTGTATCATCCCCATCATTAGAAAAATTACCAGTTAAACAACAACTTAAAACTGAACAAAAGACATCTAAGGAAAAACCAGTTATAAAAGAAGAAAAAACTATAGAAAAACAGCAAATACCTCAAAAAGAAATTCCTGTTTTTTCTGCAGAAAAATTTAAAGAATCACTGATTGCAAAAACAGGTATTTCTCAACCCTCTACCCCTGATAAAACATCAATACAAAAAATGCCTGAATCTGTAAATGTAGAAAAGATAGAAAGTGCAACAACAGAAATAAATATATCAAGTTTGATGAGTATTCCTGACTGGTATCTATCAACAATTCATAAAAAGATAAAAGAAAATTGGAGAACGGACAATATAATTGGAGAAAGGAATGCTTTTGTTTCCTTCAGGGTTTATAGAGATGGCAGGATAGAGAATATAGCACTTGAAAAAAGTTCCGGGAATACACGTTTTGACCGGTCAGTTATGGAAGCAGTATTGTCAACAAGACAGGTCTCACCTTTTCCTGCAGAGATACCACATAACTATCTTGATATAGTAATTGAGTTTAAAACGGAGGGATAGAATATGAAAAGATTTGTTTTCGTTTGTTTTATATTACTTACAATAATAAAAGTTCAATGTTCCACTGTTTTCCTTCAAATAACAAAAAATCTGCAGGAAAAAGCAGATATTGTTATTCTTTTAGGAACAGAAAATGATAACTACTGGAATATATTTTTATCAACATTAAAAAGAGACCTTTACTATTCCGGTTATTTTAATGTGGAGGAAGCGATATTCGTTGAAAGTCCAGAAGTAGCAAAAAAAAGATATACAACACAGATTACACTTCAGGGTATAAAGACATCTGATGGTATAAAAATAGTTGTAGAAGATAATCTGGAAGAGAAAATACTTTTTGAAAGATATTATAGAACAGATGTTAACGCTTCCTATCTTGCTCATACTGTTAATGATGATTTAGTGTTACATCTCACCGGAAAACCTGGAATTGCAAGAAGTAAGATATTGTTTGTTTCTAACGCTTCAGGGAAATATGAGATTTACTGTATTGACTATGATGGAGAAAATCTGAAACAACTAACTAATACTGATTATATGGTACATTATCCGAGATGGTTAATACCGAACCAGGAAATTGTACATATCTCCTATGAAGGTGGCTGGCCTAAACTTGTAAAGATGGATTTGAAAACAGGAGAGAAGAAAACACTCCTCGCTGAACCAGGATTAAATGCCTGTGCATCTCCATCTCTGAATACAGGAGAGATTGCGGTGGTATTGAGCAGAAGTGGCAGACCTGATATTTATGTTGTTGATTTCAATGGCAGGATAAAAAGGCAGTTAACAGCGGCTAATTCAACAGATGCCTCTCCATCTTTTTCTCCGGATGGCAATACAATTGCATTTGTTTCTGATAGATATGGCTCACCCCAGATATATACAATGACAAAGGATGGTCAACGGGTTAAAAGGATTAGTTATCTGTCCGGTTATTCTACCTCACCAGTATACTCACCTGATGGTAATTATATTGCCTATGTGTTTCAAAGAGATGGTTTTGGACTGGCAATATATGATGTATCCACAGGTGAAACAAAGGTAATAGGAGAAGGTTTGGGATGTGAAGATGTTTCATGGGCACCTGATAGCAGACATATTATATATACAAACAGCCGTTCAAAATCATCTTCCCTTGTTATATTAGATATTGTAAGTGGTGAAAAAAGGATACTCAATACAGGAAAAAAGAATTCTTTCAGTCCTTCCTGGGGTAAATAGCCGAAAAATTTGACAATTCAAGAATAAAAGGTATTATATAAACAGGAAAAAGAGATTTTCATCCCATAAAGGGGAAAGGAGGAAGGAGATGGAAAAAGCAACAAAATTGTTGCTGATGTTAATGATTGCCTGCTTTGTTTTATCAGCAGGTAAGACAATGGCACAGACATTGCCTGAGAAATTCTCATGGTACGGAGAGTCCGGCGCAACAAAACAACCAGTGTATGATGCAGAAAAAGGTGGATACTGGTGGATGCCGACCCAGATTCCTGCTGGTATGGAAAATCAACAGTGGGGCAATAGAGGTTATGTTTTTGTAGGGACTGCAAAGGAAAAGGTCGTACCAATAGTTGAAAAGAAGGTAGAACCACCCGTAAAAGTATGCGAGAAAGTAAAAGTGGTAGAAAAACCGGTTGAGAAAATAGTAAAAGTTCCGGGTAAGGTTTTAGTACTCAATCTTAAAGATGTATATTTCAACTATGACAGTGCCAAAATCACTCCACTTGCTGCACAGACAATCAAAGAAAATGCGGCTGTTATTAAGGCAAATCCTGGTATAAAGATAGCGATTGTTGGTTCTGCTTCTCCTGAGGGGACGTCTGAGTATAATCTTAAACTTTCAGAGCGCAGGGTGAATGCAGTAAAAGACGCTCTGGTAAAGGAAGGGGTAGATGCAAATAGGTTGATTACTAAAGCAGCCGGAGAAGTTGAGGCAGAAAAGTCCGCCTGGCCATTTGTTAGAAAGGTAAGTTTTGCAGTTGCTGAATAAAGATTAAACAGAGAGGTAGAAATGAGAAAATGGATAGTGGTAGTGTTATTGGTGGGTATAACATTAACGGGATGTAAGACCATAGATTCTCTTTCTACAGGAACAAAGAAAGGTGCTGCAATAGGCGCGGTAGCAGGTGGAATTCTTGGAGCAATTGTTGATTCAAGTAATCCCTGGAGAGGGGCTATTATCGGATCTGCTGTTGGTGCTGCTGCAGGTGGATGGGTTGGGTATAAATTAGAAGAAAAAGAAGCAACGGCTAAAGCAGATGAAGATGTTGTAAGCAAAGCAGCAAAAGATGCGGCAACACTCAACTCTACGGTAAAATATTCAAGAGTAACAGAAGATGGAATCACTGAAGATATTATAGCCACTCCAGGAGAACTCAAAGGTAATGTAAGAACAGTAACAGTTAAGTATTACAGAAATGGGACTCTAATAACCACAGAGACCAGAGAAGTTGAAGTATAAAACAGTTATTTTCTCTGTACCCTCTCCTCATTTTAAATGGGGAGAGGGTTTTTATTTATATATCTTTCAATTGTGTTTATAATTTTTTTCATCTCTCTTGTAGCGAGTACAGGATACTTTCCTGCTGCAGTTTCAGAAGATAATAAGAGATAATCCGCTCCCTGCATAACTGCCACTGCAACATCGTTCACTTCAGCACGGGTGGGATAAGGATTTTCTGTCATTGAATCAAGCATCTGGGTTGCTACAATATCCAGTTTGTTTGCTTTATTACATTTCTCAATAATCTCTTTCTGTATCAGGGGAACCAGTGCTCTCTGGACACTTACTCCGAGGTCTCCCCTCGCTACCATTATTCCATCACTTACTTCTATTATACTGTCTATATTTTTATATCCATTATAGTCCTCAATCTTTGCAATAACAAAATACCTGTTTGCGGGATTACATCTGATAAGAAACTCTTTCAGTTTAACTACATCATCTGCTTTTCTTACAAACGACTGAGCGAAATATGTAATACCTAAAGACACAGCAAATTCAGCATCTCTGTAGTCCTGTTCAGTTATTCCAGGAAGTGGTAACGTTTTACCAACAACAGAGATTCCTTTTCTTGAAGATAATTCTCCACCAACTATGACTTCACATACAATATCAGTATTTTTTACTCTGTCTATTTTTAATTCAATTTTGCCGTCATCAAGAAATATGCTGTCATCTTTCATGACATATTTATGTAAATTTTCATAATCCACACTTACACTTTTTATTGTTCCTGTAATTTTTCTTGTTGTGATAATAAACCGCTGTCCTGTTTTTAAATAAATCTTTGTTTTTTTGAAATGTCCTATCCTTATTTTAGGTCCCTGTAGGTCAGCAAGAATAGGTAATTTCTTCCCTTTTATGCTTCTTACTTGCATTATATTTCTTACCTTTCTTATGATTTCTTTACGGTCACCATGCGAAAAATTCACTCTCGCCATTGACATTCCTGCATCTACAAGTTCTTTCAATATTTTCACGCTATCTGACACAGGACCTATTGTGCATACTATTTCTGTTTTCATTTTCTTAACTGGTTAATTTTAAAAATTTTTATCATTAATATTCGGGTTGTTAATAAACCTTAAATTACTTATGGATTCTTTCCAGATACTCTTTTGTCTTTGTTGATACTCTTACAATATCACCTTCTTTTATAAACTGAGGCACCATAATTTCCATTCCGTTTTCAAGGATAGCGCTTTTCCATGTACTATCTGTATTACCTCTTATACCTTCACCTGTTCTTACTATCTTTAACTCCACATATTCAGGTACAATAACACTTATAGGTTCTCCTTCGTATATCTGGACAGACAATTTTACTCCTTCCTTTAAAAAACTCTTAAATTCACCTATAGAGTGTAAAGGAAGTTCTACTATTTCAAATGTTTCTGGATGGATAAAATAAAAATTTCTCCCATCTGTATAACTGTACTCCATCTGTATCTCTTCTATCTCAATATCTTCAATTTTTTCATCAGGGGAGACCCTTATATCATGGATGTGACCTGTTTTTAAGTCCTGTAGTTTAAGATGGGTGTAACTTGAGAATTGTGCTGTCCTTGCTTTTGTTTCTACCTCTATTACCTTATATAATTTCCCTTCTTTTTTTATTATAACCCCTGTTTTTAATTCTCCTGCATTTATCATTTTTCACCTCTTTTTCATTATAATACCTCAATACTTTTCCATCTTCAATATATTGCGTTTGACATTTATAGAATCTCTGGATAAACTTTCTTCTGGAGAAGACAATGAGTAAACTGACAAAATTTCTTTATCAACTGGCAAGAACTGTAAATGATATTGAAACATTAGCCAGTGGAAACCCTAAGAAGATTACAAGAAGGATAAAGAATAAGATAGTGGGACGAAAGATAGGCAGTAAGATCTACCGCTGGCCCAGGATATAATTCAGGACTTGCGAGGGGGGGGAGTTGAACCCCCATGGGAAACCCCACTGGATCCTAAGTTCCTTCAATACAAATTTCTCAGGAAGTCCTCTTCCACTCCAGATTTTCTGAAACCCTTGATTATCAATGATTTCAACGGTTTTTATTATTTACGTGGACCACCCTCATAAAACGACAGAAATTTAAAAATCAGCACACTTTTGGCACACTTTTTTGGGTATGTTTGTCACACTGAAAATCAATCTTTTTTAAATTCTAACAGGGAGGTAAACAATGTTATTCTATGACAGAAGATTTCCTTATCAGAAAAAAGATGTTATGACAGAATTAACTGAAGAGAATCATCAGTTGAGGGGAATAATTAGAAACTTGAGAGAAGAGATACAGAAAAGAGATGCGCAACTAACAAAATGGGAGACCTGGTGGAATACACAGGGTAGAT